>NZ_RJVR01000100.1 GCF_003999195.1 Streptomyces soli | reverse complement strand
AGCCCGGTACTCGGAGACGGGTACGCCGGGTTCGGAGAGCGGCCTGAAGAAACGGACCGGTGGCAACACCGGAACCGCGCTTCAGGCCGACTCAACCGCGGGGGTCCTGTCGTTGTGCATTTGTGCAGCTCCGAATATGACGCAGTTGCTGCGGCATGACGCGGCCTGCTCGGGCGCACTCCTGTCTGACGCCGCAGCATGGCTGCATGACCGCAGAGCTCCCGCAGTACCGATGGGCGGAGATCGCCGACGACATCGCCGAGCAGATCCGCACGGGCAGGCTCGCCGGAGGCGCTCGGCTCCCTGGCGAACGGCTGCTCTGCGAGGAGTACGGCGCAGCACTCGGGACGATCCGTCGAGCCGTGCGGGACCTGAAGGAACGAGGGTTGGTGGGGGTCGTGCCAGCCAAGGGGACGTACGTCCTGCGCCAGGAGCCCGAGCAGGACGAGACCCCGCCAGCCGGTGAATGACTGACGGGGTCCAATTACGTTGGGTCGACGGCCGGCTGAGCGGAGAGTGATCGGGCTCGGCGCCTCACAGCTCGACGGCGAACGGGTCCTCCTTGATGACGAGCCGGTCTTGCGCATCCCTCGGGAAGAGGACTCGCAGGCTCACGTTCGGGGCGCGCTGTCCCTTGACCTTCTCTCGGGTGACCTCGCACCGTATGCCGACCCGGACCGCGTCCGCCTCCAGAGCTTCGAGCCCTCCGCCTTCCCAGCGTTCGCGCCACGTCTCGCCGTTGTGGACGTTCTCCCATCGGTCCTGAAGGGTGGCAGGGTCGACCGTGTCCAGCTCCTTCAGCAGCTTGTCGAGCGTCGCCGTCGCCTGCTCCCTGGCGAATGCCGAAGAGGCGTACCGTCCCCCCGGCTCCAGCTCCTTCATGTAATAGGTCGCCGACTCCTTCAGGCGCTTGACCTCGGCTCGCACCTCGGTGGCTTCGGCGTACTCCCGGACCTGTACCGGGTAGCTGCCGAGGGACTTCAGGATGCGCTCCGAGAGTGCGAGGTAGAGAGCATCCGGGGCGGGGATGCCGTGCCCTCCCCCCTTACATCCGGTGCATCGCATATAGGAGTAGGCGCGCCCCTTGTGCGTGGTCCTGTTGACCCGCATCCGTCCGCCGCAGTCCGCGCACACGATGACCCCGAGGAAGCGCGTCACCCCTCCCGGCTGTCGAGTCGGCTGCTTCTTCGAGCGAGCATCGAGAGCGGCTTGCAGGGTGTTGAACTCCTCCTCGGTGAAGATCGGCTCGGCCACCCGTATCGGCTTGCCCTGCCGGTCGAGCACGAAGCGGGAGCGACGGACACCGCCAGCCTTGTGCTCCTCAGTCCGGTACCCCATGAGTGCAGGGTTCCGGAGGCGGCGGTGCAGGGTCGTTGCGGTCAGTCCCTCGCTCATGAGCCCGGACCGCTTCAGGCACTTGACCATGAACTGACCGGACCGACCCCGCAGAGCCATACGCCGAGCCCAGTGCAGAGCCTTGTGCGCCTCGGGGTCGACAGCCAGGCGGGGACGGCCGTCCTCACCCGTCGCCGTGACGTAGCCGTGCGCAGGCTTGCCGACGAGCCAGGCGTCCTGAGTCCTCGCGTACTCCCACAGAGAGGCGACGCGGGTCGACGTGTTGCCTGCCTCGATCTCGGCGATACCGCCGATGACCGTGACGAGCACCTTGCCGATAGTCGTAGACAGGTCGATCGGGTCGCTCTTCGATACGAGGTTCTTCCCGTACCGGTCGGCCCACTGGATCATGACCGAGAGGTCCGACAGGTTGCGGATGAACCGGTCCAGCTTCCAGAACATGAGGACGTCGAACTCGGGGGCCCGGTCGTTCAGCCACCCCCCGAGGCTCTTGCGCTTCCACGGCGGAACCTTCGTTGCCGACACGTTCAGGTCCGATGCGACGCCGATGACCCGGCACCCCTTCTCCCTGGCCAACAGGCGAAGGTCGAGCTCCTGCCGGACGGGGGACGTCGTATCGTCGGTGAATACGGACAGCCGCACCGAGAGCAGGGCTCGGGGAGCGTCCTCGGGGAGCAGCGCCTCCGCCGCCTTCAGCTCCTCCAGTAGTGCCAGGTCTGCCGGTGTCCACTCGGCCTCGACGTCGTATGCGGCTCGGTCTGCGGCTGTTGCTCGCTTCGTCTTCACACCCATGAGCTGCATGTTACTGGATATGGGTCTATCTCACTCTGCCCGCAGATGGACACACACATCTAGATCGGCCCGACGGGGAAGAAGCTGCTGCCGCTGACGGTGGTGAAGTAAGAGGCCGGCTGCTGCCGCGTGTGAGCCCCCGGCCCGGGATGGGCCGGGGGCTCACACGCTCGATGCGTGCTGAAATGTTTCTGCTCGTCGCAGCGTTGGATATCCTTAGAGTGGAGGTGATTACGTATGGCCAAAACGGTGATTGACCTCAACGAGGAAGCATTGGCGCTTGCTGCCGAGATGCTGGGCACCAAGACCAAGAAGGACACGGTGAACGCGGCACTCGAGGACATAGCGGCGCGCCTCAGGAGGCTGCGCGCGATCGAGCGCATGCGACGGCTCGCCGAGGGCGGCGCATTCGACAAGATGTTGGAACCTGGTTTCGAAGAGGAGGCCTCGCGCTAGATGGCGAGTCAGGGAGGGTTCCTGATCGACAAGTCGGCGGCCGCCAGGCTGTTCCGCGCCCAGCCTTTCGAGGAGTGGGGCGGGATCCTGGAGCAGGGGCGCATCGGAGTCTGCGCGCCGACGGAGTTCGAAATTCTCTACTCTGCTCGGTCCCACGCGGAGTACACCGAGACCAAAGAGACTCTGCGAGACCTGTACGGCTGGTACCCGGTGCCGGATGACGGCTGGCGGCGGCTTCTCGAACTCCACGAAAAGCTGGCGGCTGGGGGGCAGCACCGAGCTGCCGGTATGGCCGACCTGCTGGTCGCCGTCACCGCGATGCACCACCGCCTCACCCTCCTCCACTACGACCATGACTTCGAGACCATCGCTCGCCACAGCGACCTCGAGACCCGCTGGCTCGCCGAGCCAGGATCGCTGGACTGAGGCAGATTGTATTGCCCGAGCTCATAGCCCCGGATATCCGCGTGCACGCCTCCTGTATCGCCGCCATGGAGGAGTTCCGCGCCGAGGGGCGCGGCGCCCCCGGAGAGATCTCGTCGATCGGGCTGGCGATCCGCGAATACGGTGACTGGTGGCAGGACCCGGCTGTCTTCGCGGAATTCGTCGCGCGGGTCCAGACCCTCACCCCGGACCCCATCGCCCTGTGCACCACCCTTTGGTACGTCGACGGCGACACCTACCTCGGCCGGCTGGCCATCCGGCACGAACTCACCCCGCCGTGGGGCGACTTCATCGGCCACATCGGTTACGACGTCCGACCCACCGCCCGTCGGCGCGGTCATGCGACGGCGATGCTGCGCGCGGCGCTGCCGGTGGCGTACGGGCTGGGGCTCGACCCGGTCCTGGTGACCTGCGATGTTCCAAACGTCGCTTCACGCAAGGTCATTGAGGCCTGCGGCGGCCGCTTCGCCGACCAGATGGACGGCAAGCTGCGCTATTGGGTGCCCACCGGCTGCGAGCCCGGGATCAAGTAGCGTGCGGCCATGCATCAACGGGGGAAGCGTGAGGTGGCGTCGGAGGGTGACGGCTGCCTGATCGCCGCGATACGACTGCCGTTGCGGATCATCGCTCTGGTGATCGTGCTGCCAGTGCGCTTGCTGTGGGACGCGCTCGCTGCTGTGGGCCGGGCGCTCGAGCGGTACGTGCTCGCGCCGTTCGGGCGTGGGCTGGCGTGGCTGGTCCGGTGGCTGGTCGTGGTGCCGACGGTGACGCTGTGGCGGTACGTGCTGTCGCCGGTGGGGCGTGGGATCGGCTGGGTCCTGCGGATGCTGGGCCTGGGGCTGGTGTGGCTCGGGCGGGTGCTCTTCGTGCTGCCGGTGGTCGCGTTGTGGCGATACGTGCTGTCGCCGGTGGGGCGCGGCATCGCCTGGACGCTGCGGATGCTGGGCTCGGGGCTCGTGTGGCTTGTGCGGGTCCTCGTCGTGGTGCCGGTGCTGGCGCTGTTCGGGTATGTGCTGGCGCCGCTGGGGCGGGGGATCGCCTGGGCCCTGCGGATGCTGGGCGTGGGGCTGGTGTGGCTCGGGCGGGTGCTCGTCGTGGTGCCGCTGGTGGCGTTGTGCCGGTACGTGCTCGCCCCGGTGGGCCGGGCCCTCGCCTGGACGCTGGGTGCGCTCGGGGTGGGGCTGGCGTGGCTCGGCCGGTGGCTGGTCGTGGTGCCGGTGGTGGCGCTGTGGCGGTACGTGCTGGCGCCGGTCGGCCGGGCGGTCGCCGCCGCGCTGGCCTGGGCCTGGCGCGTCGCCGGGTACGTCAGCCGGGCCATCGGGCGGGCCCTCAAGTGGCTCTTCTGGGTCCTCGTGGGCGCCCCGGTGGCATGGGCGTGGCGGAACGTGCTGCATCCGGTGGGGCGCTTCGTACGGCGTGAGCTGTGGTGGCCGGTTAAGCGGGTGCTGGGCGAGGCCTGGCGTGCGGGCCGTGACACGATGCGGTCGGCGCGGGCCGATGTGCGGCGGGCGCTCTTCGGGGTCGGGCCTAAGGACCGGACAGGGCGCTGACCGGGGGGCCGGGGCCATGGCGCCCGGACGCACCCCTGCACCGCCCCGGGTAACCTGGAAGGTGCCAGACAGCCCCACGCGGGGCCCACATACATACGAAGGACTGAACGACACTGGGCAAGCGACAGCCCGAAGGCCCACCACCCGCGCCGACGGTGCAGCGCATTCGACTGCGTTACACCAAGCGGGGCCGCCTCCGGTTCACCAGCCACCGCGACTTTCAGCGCGCCTTTGAGCGGGCGCTGCGTCGCGCGGAGGTGCCGATGGCCTACTCGGCCGGCTTCACCCCGCACCCGAAGGTGTCGTACGCCAACGCCGCACCCACCGGCGTGGGCAGTGAGGCCGAGTTCCTTGAGATCGCGCTCAGTAAGGCGTGCGACCCCGAGAAGCTGCGGGTGCTGCTGGACGAGTCGCTGCCGGCCGGGCTGGATGTGACCGATGCGGTGGAGGCCCGGACCTCGGGGCTTGCCGAGCGGTTGCAGGCTTCGGTGTGGGAGCTGCGCCTGGACGGCGTGGAGCCCGCGGAGGCGGAGAAGGCGGTCGCTCTGTTCCTGGCCGCCGAGACCGTCGAGGTCGAGCGGATGACGAAGAACGGCGTGCGTGTCTTCGACGCGCGCGGCGCGGTGCGACGGCTCGAAGTGGTGGATCCGCAGGTCGTCACGGCCTCCGGGAACACGATCGAACAGGGTGCCGATAGGCCAGTGGCAGGTGCTTGTGCGATACTGCGGCTGGTTGTTCGGCATTTGACACCTGCCGTACGACCCGACGACGTCCTGTCCGGCCTCCGTGTGACGGCCGACCTCGCGCCGCCGGTCCCCGTAGCGGTGACCAGGCTGGCGCAGGGGCCGCTCGACGAGGAGACCGGCACGGTGACCGATCCGCTCGCGCCTGATCGCGACGCCGCGACGGTGCCGGAGGATTCCGCGTAGGACTGTCGTCGTGGTGTGACGCGCGCGACCAGCGCGCTCACGTACTTGACGAGACTTTCGTCGGCCCGTCAGGACGGCGCCGACGAGCAATACGACAGCTCCCGTGTGGCGCTTGCGCCCGGGAGCACGACGGGAGAAATGCCCGCATGCTCGAACTGAACGAGCCCAACGAGGCGCCGCAGAACGACGCCACCGACAATGAACAGACGGCTGCCCCGCGCCGCCGTCGCCGTGCGGCCTCACGGCCCGCGGGACCACCGGCCGCGACCGCTGAGGTGGCAGCGCCCGACGGGAGCAGCGCCGCCGCTCCGGCCATACCGGCCGTCCCGGAGCCCGTGGAGGCTCCCGCTGCGGGGCCCGTGGAACCGCCGAAGCGCCGCCGTGCGACCAGGAAGGCCGCGGCTCCGGCCGCAGCGCCGGAGGAGTCCGCCGAGACGGCTGAAGCCGCTGAGGCACCCGCCGCGCCGAAGCGGCGCCGTGCCACCCGCAAGACGGCCGCGCCCGAGCCCGTGGAGGCCGAGTCGGTTGCCGCCGCCGACGCTCCGGCGAAGGCGCTGCAGGAGCCCGAGCCCGAGAAGCGGCCCGCCCCCGCGAAGCGCAGCCGCAAGCGTGCGGCCGCCCCGGCGGCGTCCTTCCTGGCGGAGGACGACGGCTCCCGGCGGCTGAAGCCGGGCGCGCTGGCGCCCAAGGACAACGACCAGGAAGAAGCCCCGGCCCCGGCCGCCGCTGCCGCCCCTGCAACCGCTCCCGCTTCCGCCGAGGCGGCCGCGGAAGAGGCCCCGGTTCGCGCCAGGCGCACCCGTAAGCGCGCCGCCGCGTCCGTCGAGCCCGTCACATACCCGGCGAAGGCCGTACGGGACGGCAACGGCTGGGCCGTCGAGGTGGAGAACGCGTTCGGGATCCGCGGCTACGGCGAGACGGTGGAGGAGGCACGCGCGAAGGCTGTGGAGGCCGTCGCCGAGGCCTTCGGCGTACCGGCGACGTCGGTGAACGTCGAGGTCGCCACTGCCGAACAGCCCGAGCCCCAGCCCCAGCCGCAGCCCGAGGAGGAGGCTCCGGCCCCCGCCCGTGGCCGCCGTCGGGTCGTACGGCCGCCGGTGGCGGTTTTCCAGCCGCCGGTGTTCCAGGCGCCGGAGGCCCCTGCGGTGCCGGCCGCCGCTCCCGCCGCCGAGGCGGAGGAGCGCGAGGAGCCCGAGGCACGCGACGTACGTGAGGTACGCGAGGAGCACGACGACGAGGAGTACGGGACCGGCTCGCGCCGCCGTCGCCGTCGTCGTGGCGCCCCGGCACCCGCGGCCGAGGCCGTGGAGGAGGCGACCGACGAGGCCGCCGAGGAAGCCGCCGAAGCCGAGCAGGCGCACGACGAGCATGAGGACGAGGGCGACGAGCGTCCGTCCCGCCGCCGTCGCCGTGGTGGCCGCCGCCGTCGCCGTGGCGAGGCCCCGGAGGGCGAGGAGGGCTCCGCCGCCGAGGACGAGGAGTCCGAGGACGACGAGGAAGCAGCCGAGGCCGAGGGCGACCACGACCACGAGGGCGCCGAGGATGCCGATGAGCACGGCAGCGTGAGCAGCCGTCGCCGCCGGCGTCGTCGCCGTCGCGGCGGGGACTCCGCCGCCGAGGACGGCACGGGCGCCGACGACCCGGAGCGTACGGTCGTCAAGGTGCGCGAGCCGCGTGCCGCTGCCGCCAGGGCCGGGCTGGAGGGCGGCACCGGTTTCGACGAGGTGCAGTCCATCAAGGGCTCGACCCGTATGGAGGCCAAGAAGCAGCGCCGCCGCGAGGGCCGCGAGCAGGGCCGTCGCCGGGTGCCGATCATCACCGAGGCCGAGTTCCTGGCCCGCCGTGAGGCGGTCGAGCGCGTGATGGTGGTCCGGGAGACCGGCGACCGTACGCAGATCGGCGTGCTGGAGGACGACGTCCTCGTCGAGCACTACGTCAACAAGGAGCAGGCCACCTCTTACGTCGGCAACGTCTACCTGGGCAAGGTCCAGAACGTGCTGCCGTCCATGGAGGCCGCCTTCGTCGACATCGGCAAGGGCCGCAACGCCGTCCTGTACGCCGGTGAGGTCAACTTCGAGGCGCTCGGCATGGGCCACGGTCCGCGCCGCATCGAGTCCGCCCTCAAGTCCGGCCAGTCGGTCCTGGTGCAGGTCACCAAGGACCCGATCGGCCACAAGGGCGCCCGCCTCACCAGCCAGGTCTCGCTGCCCGGCCGCTACCTGGTCTACGTGCCCGAGGGCTCGATGACCGGCATCAGCCGCAAGCTCCCCGACACCGAGCGGGCCCGCCTCAAGACCATCCTCAAGAAGATCGTCCCCGAGGACGCGGGCGTCATCGTGCGCACCGCCGCCGAGGGCGCGAGCGAGGACGAGCTGGCGCGCGATGTCGAACGGCTGCAGGCGCAGTGGGAGGACATCCAGAAGAAGACGAAGACCGGCAACGCCCCGGCGCTGCTGTACGGCGAGCCGGACATGACGGTCCGGGTCGTCCGCGACATCTTCAACGAGGACTTCAGCAAGGTCATCGTCAGCGGTGACACGGCCTGGGAGACCATCCACGGATACGTCTCGCACGTCGCGCCCGACCTGACGAACCGCCTGCAGAGGTGGACGTCGGAGGTCGACGTCTTTGCGACGTACCGGATCGACGAGCAGCTGCTCAAGGCGCTGGACCGGAAGGTCTGGCTGCCCAGCGGCGGCTCGCTGGTGATCGACAAGACCGAGGCGATGGTCGTCGTCGACGTCAACACCGGCAAGTTCACCGGCCAGGGCGGCAACCTCGAGGAGACCGTCACCAGGAACAACCTGGAGGCGGCCGAGGAGATCGTGCGCCAGCTGCGGCTGCGCGACCTGGGCGGCATCGTCGTCATCGACTTCATCGACATGGTCCTGGAGTCCAACCGCGACCTGGTCATGCGGCGCCTGCTGGAGTGCCTGGGCCGCGACCGTACGAAGCACCAGGTGGCCGAGGTCACCTCGCTGGGCCTGGTCCAGATGACGCGCAAGCGGGTCGGGCAGGGGCTGCTCGAGTCCTTCTCCGAGACGTGCGTGCACTGCAACGGGCGCGGCGTCATCGTGCACATGGACCAGGCGACGACCACCGGTGGTGGCGGCAAGCGGAAGCGGCGTCGTGGCGCTGCCGAGGCCGATGAGCCGCTGTCGGCAGAGGCCGTTGAGGCCGCCGAGATCGAGGAGGCGGACGCCGAGGCCGACGAGGTGACCGAGCTGGAGCCGGTCGCGGTCGCCGAAGCGGACCTCGTGCCCGCCCTCGGCGGCGACGAGGAGTGGTTCGGCAGCCCGGCCGAGGCCGAGGCGGCCGCGTCCCGGCGCAGCAGGCGTCGTGTGTCGCGCCGTGCGACCGCCCCGGTGAGCTCGCCGGAGCCCGCGCCCGAGGCGCCGGCCGAGATCGTGGTCGCGGCCAGCACCCCGGAACCGGCCCCGGAGCCAGTGGCGGAGCCCGTCGCCGAGGCGGCCCCGGAGCCCGTTCCCGTCGCCGCTGCTGCGCCTCGTGTGCGGCGCCGGGCCACCCGCAAGGTCACCGCTCCGG
>NZ_RJVR01000147.1 GCF_003999195.1 Streptomyces soli | reverse complement strand
TCTCCCCGCCACGATCACCGTGATGAGCTGTGCGAGCACCCCAACGACTCGACACACCAGACCCGGTGACCTGCACGAATCACGATGAAACTTCCTCAATGCGTTCGTGTGGTTGCGGCTCTATCAGAGCGAGTTGGACGCAGCCGTGTCCACGGGGCGCGATGATCCGTCGTGGTGGACTTTGCGTCGCCCGTGGCGGCGGCTGACCTACCACGCGGCACGCGCGATGTTCGTCCGGGCGAATGCGGCGCTGGGCGGGAACTGGTCGCTTCACAACCTTCGCCATACGGCCGCCTACCGGATGGCACGTCATCGAATCTGCCGCTGACCGATGCCCAGGGGATGCCGGTGCGATTCTACGGACGGGTACGAATTGGCGCCCAGGCGGGCCCTATAACTGGTGTCCGCTTCGACATTCGCTCACGGCAGACGGCAAAGGGCTCCCAAAGGGCTGGAACCTTTCCCGTCGCTATGTCAACGTACAACACCGCCGGACCACGCTGCGCGTTCGGCTCAACGCGGCCAAATAAGTAGGAGGCGGGAACGGCAGTTCGCGGAGATGGCGCCCCGCAACATAGCCGACGATCGCCGGTTAGCCAAACCGGGGATCATGACGACCATGGAGGGTGTTCCATGTCTACGCGGGTAGCGTCGCCGTGTCAGCCTTCGTACGGCAGCAACTCGGCGCGCTTGGGCGGCAGCCCGTCGCCGGACGAGCGACCGGTGAGCCGGCGGCCTATCCACGGCACGAGGTGCTGCCGGGTGAAGCGCAGGTCGGCGGCGCGGCGGGCGGCCCAGGCGGGCGGCACGGCGGAGGGCAGCAGCCGGGTCCAGTCGGCCTCGGGGGCGTGGCCGAGGGTCTGCCAGACGGCCTCGGCGACCCGGCGGTGGCCTTCGGCGTTGAGGTGCAGCCGGTCGTCGGCCCACATCCGCCGGTCGCCGAGGGTCTCGGCGCCGTACAGGTCCACCGCCAGCGCGCCGTGCCGCTCGGCCAGCTCGTCGATGAAGGAGAAAAGCTGCTCCATGCGCGGCAGGAAGCGGGTCGCGACCGGCCCGCGCCGGATCGGGCTGCGCATCAGCACCAGCTGTTTGCAGCTCGGCGCCAGCCGCTCGACGGACCGGGCGAGCAGCGCGCAGACCTCGTCCACGTCGCACTTGGGCCGCAGGGTGTCGTTGAGCCCGCCGACCAGCGTCACCAGGTCGGCGCTCATCGCGGCCGCGGTCTCCACCTGCTCGTCCGCGATCTGGCGGATGAGCTTGCCGCGCACCGCGAGGTTCGCGTACCGGAAGCCGGGGGTGCCGGCCGCGAACCGGGCGGCGACGAGGTCGGCCCAGCCCCGGTAGGAGCCGTCGGGCAGCCCGTCGGACATGCCCTCCGTAAAGGAGTCCCCGAGTGCGACAAAGCTGGTGTACGTGGCAGTCATCTCCATGGCGCGGGCGATCCTACCGGGTGCCGACCAGCTCCATGAGCACGTCCTCCATGGTGACGAGCCCGATCCCGCGCCCCTCCTCGTCCACGACCGCCGCCAGATGGGCACGGCTCGCGCGCATCGCCGCCAGTACGTCGTCCAGCGGCACCGCCGCCCTGACCCGGGTGATGGGGCGCAGTGCCGAGAGCGGGAACGGGCGGTCCCTGGGGGTGGCGTTCAGCGCGTCCTTGACGTGCAGATAGCCCAGCACCCGGCCGTCGGCGTCGGCCACCGGGAAGCGCGAGAAACCGGATTCGGCCGCCAGCCGTTCCAGACCCTCGGGCGTGATGCCGAGCGGAGCCCGCACCACGTGCTCCGACGGCCGTACGACCTCGCCGACCGGACGCCGGCCCAGCTCCAGCGCGTCCTGCAGCCGCACCGCGGCCCGCTCGTCCAACAGTCCCGCCTGCCCGGCGTCGGTGACCATGCGCGACAGCTCGTCATCCGAGAAGACCGAGGTGACCTCGTTCTTCGGCTCCACGCCCAGCAGCCTCAGCAGGGAGTTCGCGAAGGCGTTGATCGCGAAGATGACCGGCCGCAGCGCCCGCGCCGTCCCCACCAGGAGCGGCCCGAGCAGCAGCGCGGCGCGCTCCGGGTCGGCCAGCGCGATGTTCTTCGGCACCATCTCGCCCAGCAGCATGTGCAGGTACGTCGCCGCCGCCAGCGCGATCGCGAAGGAGATCACATGGAGCAGCCCGTCGGGCACGCTCGCCGCGTGGAAAACCGGTTCGAGCAGGTGGGCGATGGCCGGCTCGGCCACCACACCGAGCACCAGGGTGCACAGCGTGATGCCCAACTGGGCGGCGGCCAGCAGGGGCGACAGGTGCTGCAGGCCCCACAGCACACTGCGCGCGCCGCGCTCCCCGGCCTCGGCGCGCGGTTCGATCTGGCTGCGGCGTACGGAGATCATGGCGAACTCGGCGCCGACGAAGAAGGCGTTGACCACCAGCGTCAGGAGGCCGATGAACAGCTGTAGCGCGGTCATCGCTCCGCCCCCGCCCCGGCCGCCGCGTCCGCGTCCTCGTTCTCGTCCCGGGTCTCCGGCGGCGAGACCAGCCGTGCGCGGGCCGCCCGGTGCCCGGAGTCCTCGGTGACCTCGATCAGCCAGCCGTCGACCTCGGCGGTGTCGCCGGTCGCCGGGATGCGGCCCAGCTCATGGGCGACCAGACCGGCCAGCGTCTCGTACGGCCCCTCCGGGGCGTGCAGTCCGATCTCCTCCAACTGGTCGGTGCGGGTGGCGCCGTCGGCGTCGTAGACCTGCCGCCCGTCGGCGTCCCGGCGCAGCAGCGCCAGGTTGGGGGCCTCCTGCGGGTCGTGCTCGTCGCGGACCTCGCCGACGACCTCCTCCACGATGTCCTCCAGCGTGACCACTCCGGCCGTGCCGCCGTACTCGTCGATGACCACGGCCATGCTGACCCGGCCGGACAGCCGGTCGAGCAGCCGGTCCACGGTCAGCGACTCCGGGACCAGCAGCGGCTCCCGCAGAATTGCGGTGACCAGGGTGCGGTCACGCTCCTCGTACGGCACCGCGAGGACGTCCTTGATGTGGACGACGCCGATGACGTCGTCGAGGCTGTCCCGGTACACCGGGAAGCGGGACAGGCCGGTCTCCCGGGTCGTCTCGGCCACGTCCTCGGCGGTGGCATGCGCCTCCAGGGCCTTGACCTGGACGCGGGGGGTCATCACGTTCTCGGCGGTCAGCTCCGCCAGGTGCAGGGTGCGCACGAACAGCTCGGCGGTGTCCGCCTCCAGCGCGCCCGCCCGGGCGGAGTGACGGGCCAGCGCGACCAGTTCCTCGGGGCTGCGCGCCGAGGCCAGCTCCTCGGTGGGCTGCAGGCCGAGGCGGCGCAGGATCCGGTTGGCGGTGTTGTTGAGGTGGCGGATCAGCGGACCGAAGGCGGTGGTGAAGGCGCGCTGTGGGGCGGCCACGGTGCGGGCGACGGCCAGCGGGCGGGAGATCGCCCAGTTCTTCGGCACCAGCTCCCCGACGACCATCAGGACCACGGTCGACAGGGCGGTCGCGAGCACCAGCGCGGTCGAGGAGGCCGCCGACCGCGACATTCCCGCGGCCTCCAGCGGACCGGTCAGCAGCCTGCCGACCGACCCCTTGGCCAGCATGCCGATCACCAGCCCTGTGACGGTGATCCCGAGCTGCGCCCCCGACAGCTGCAGCGTCAGCGTCCGTACCGCCTTCAGCGCGGCACCGGCGCCGCGCTCACCCGCCCGCTCGGCGCGCTCCAGATCGGTGCGCTCGACCGTGGTCAGCGAGAACTCCGCCGCCACGAAGACCGCGCACGCGAGCGTGAGCAGCAGGGCGACCACCAGGAGGAGCACTTCGGTCATCGGGACACCTCGGTCCCATGATCGGCCAGGGTCGGGCGGTTCGCTCGGCGCGGATTACTCGGAGGCTCATCCATGGCGCCAATCGTAAAGGGCTGGCAAAGTGACGAGCGTGCCGGGGCGCGGACGGGTCAGCCCACCAGCGGCTTCGTCCAGCGCCGCCACTGATGCTCCGGCGCGTAACCGGCGGCGCTCCACGCGTGGTGGGCCTGATCGTTGCGCTCCAGCACCATCGCGTCGCCGCGCCGGCCACCCAGCTCGGCGAAGCGACACTCGGCCGCGTGCAGCAGCGCGGTCGCGACGCCCTGCCTGCGGTGTGCCGGGTGCACCGCCAGCCGGTACAGATGGCAGCGCCAGCCGTCGCATCTTGGCAGCTCACAAACATCCGGGGGTCCTGCCCGTGCTTATAGTCGCTTGACCCAGCGCCGCCAGTGGTCCTCGCGATGGTAACCAGCCGCAGCCCACGTGTGGTGTGCCTGTTCGTTGGCTTCCAGGACCATGGCGTCGACCCGTCGCCCGCCCAGGGTGATGAATCGTTGTTCTGCCGCTTCCATCAGGGCGGTGGCGATACCTTGCCGGCGGCAGTCCGGGCGTACAGCCAGTCGGTAGGCGGAGCATCGCCATCCGTCGAAGCCGGCTATCACGGTCCCCGTGAGGAGGTCGTCGCGCTCTGCGAGGAGCAGGGCTTCGGGGTCTCTTGTGACGAGTCGGGCCACTCCGTCGTAGTCGTCGCTGATGCTCGTTCCTTCCGCGGCTTCGCGCCAGAACTGCAACACGGTGTCGATGTCCGAGAGGGTGGCGCAGCGGATGTGGAGATCGCTCATGGGGCGAGCCAAGCAGAGCGCCAGCATGTCGGGCGAACGGGTTTCCGTGCCGAGGAAGGCGAATCACGCCGGGTACGGCCGGCTCTGCGGCCGGTTCCCGTACTGGCACTGGCCCGGCGACGGGTGCAGGGGGCCGGAAACCGCGATTTGGGACGCTCCGGTTTCGGCGGCTGCGATTGGGGTCGGGTGCTGCGGCGTGGCCCTGGCCGCCGGAGCTAGGTCCTCCAGCAGATCCGTCCCGTGCAGCGATCCCGGTGTGCGGGTCCGGAACGCTGAGGAAGAGGGACCCGCTGCCGGTGACGGCGAAGAGCTGCTCCACCGCTGGACTCGGGTAGTGAAGGCGCAGGTATCCGCCGGCTCCGGCGGTGCGCAGCGACGCGTAGAGGAACGCATTGAGGCCGCTGCAGTCGCAGAAGGTGACGTCGGTGACGTCGACGTCGATGGCGCGGATGCCGTCGTGCAGGCACCGCTCCAGCGTCGCGCGGACCAGGGGTGCCGTGTCCAGGTCGATCTCACCTGACAGGGTGATCAGCGCATGGTTGCGGCAGTCGTGCCGCAAGACGAGCAGAGTGGGTGGGACGGTCGTGGGCATAATGCCTCGGTTCACGAGACCGGCCGGGCTTTGCGGTCGCACTATCGGGTGGCAGGTGAATGACCGATCCAGCAGCCGGTGTTCCGGGGCGTAGGACCCAGCCGGTTCCCCTCGGGGATACCTGGGCGAACGGACGAGGTGATCCGCCGTCGTGGACGAGGCGCTGGACCCCCGCGAGCCACGCGACCCCGGCGGCCTCGGCGACGGCGCCCGCCGATATGCCCGCGACCTGCGCCTCGAACTGGCCCAGGAACACCTGGACCGTAACGACCCGGAGGGGCTGCTCGACCCGGAGGACGCCTTCCGGGCCTTCGCCGAGTCGGCCGCCGCGCTGGACGCCTGGCACGACGGCGGCCGCCGGTGCCCCGGCCCCCCGGACGGCTGCGGGCGTACCGCACCCCGCAGCTCTCGCGCACCACGTCCGCCCTGGTCACCCCGCTCTACCGACTCATCGCCGACCCCGACGGCCGCCCGATGTCCCTGCGCCGCAACAACTCCTACTGAGCGGCGCCCCCAGACCTGGCCGGCACCGATGCGATGCCCTGCGGGCAGCTCGGTATGTCCGGCGGTTCCTCCGTCGCGGTTCAGGCGGGCTGGCGGCCAGTTGGCGCGCCAGAAGCCGAGGAGCGCGCGGATGAGTTCTCCGGGGACTCTTCCGCGATGTGGTGACCGGATTCGACCGGACCGCCGCGCAGGTCGTCGGCCCAGTCGCGCCACAGGGCAAGGACGTCGCCGTAGAGGTCGGCCATGTCATCGCGGGTGGCCCACAGCACCTGCACCGGGCAGCTGATCCGTCGTCCGGCTTGTGGGATCCCGGACCGGGCTCCGTGGCGCCAGGTCCCTACCGGAGCGGTGCACTTCCGGGACCGCCCGGTAGCCAGCCAGGTTCAGCGCGGGAACTGGTCAGTGTCGACAGCCAGCAGTTCAGCGGCGTTCGGGCAGCAGCCGTTCCAGCTCCGCGATGGTCCGCTCCAGGTGGTCGACGCGGCTGCGAGGAGTGCCGTAGTCCAGCCCCGCCCGCTCGAACTCCTCGCGTACGTAGCCCGCGCCGAGCCCCAGCTCCAGGCGGCCGCCGGTGAGCTGGTCGGTGGTGGCCACCTCGCGGGCCAGCAGCACCGGATTCCAGAAGGCGGCGTTGAGTACGAAGGTGCCCACCCGGGGCCGCTGCGTCGCCTGGGCGGCGGCCACCAGCGAGGGGAAGGGCGCGGGCCAGCCCAGGTGGTCCGGGACCAGCAGGACGTCGTAGCCGAGGTCTTCCGCGTGGCGGCACTTGCGCGCCCACTCCTCGGCCGGCGCCGACTCGAGAAAACTGACGCCGAACCTGAACTGCCGTGCCATGAAGCCCCCTTGGTTGAGTCACTCATGCGCGATGGCCGCGAGTACGTTCATACGCGAGGCCCGCAGCGCGGGCAACAGCGCCGCGACCAGCCCCACGACAACAGAACCGGCCAGCACCGCCACCACCGTGGTCCACGGAATCGCCAGCGCCTTCATCCCCTTCAGCGCCAGCACTTCATGCGCGGCCAGGCCCCACACCAGTCCGAGACCGAGCCCCAGCACCGCCCCGAAGACCGCGATCACCACCGACTCCAGCCGGATCATCCGGCGCAGCTGGAAACGCGACAGCCCGATCGCCCGCAGCAGCCCGATCTCACGAGTGCGCTCGACGACCGACAGGGCAAGGGTGTTGACCACCCCGAGGACGGCGATGACGATGGCCAGCCCCAGCAGCCCGTAGACCAGATTCAGCAGCACCGAGATCTGGCCGCGCACCAGCGCCTTGTAGTCCGCCTGATCCCGCACCGCGACCTGCGGATACGGCTTGAGTGCCTTCTCCAGCGAAGCCCGCAGAGCCTTCGGATCGGTGCCGGGCGCGGCGTTCACGTACAGCGCCGCGTCCTGACTGCCCGGCAGATAGCGCTCGGCGGTGGACAGGCCCATCAGCAGCGCGGCATTGTCGCTGAAGAGCGAGCCGTTCCCCGTCGTGAGCGCGCCCACCGTGAAGACGGCCCGGCGGCCGTTGGCGAACAGCGCCGGCACCCGGCTGCCGATCCGCAGCCGGTGCTCGGCGGCGTACGAGTCGGCGATGGAAATTCGGCCCAGGGCGAGAGTCCGCGCGGTGTTCCCTGCCATGTACTGCAGATTGACGACGTGGTCCGCGCCGGCGCCGATGGCCGCGCCGGTCAGCTTCGCGGTACTCCCGCTGGGCAACGTGACCAGCACGGGCGCGTACCGCAGCGGTACGACATCGCTCGTGCCCGGCACCTTGCGGACCGTGTCGCTGATCTCCTTGCCGAAGGGCGTGAAGTTGGCGCCCTGGACGACGAAGTCGGAGCCGAGCGCCTTGTCGATCTGATGGTCGAAGGAACTGGACATCGACATGCCGGCCACCGACATCCCCGTCACCAGCGCGAGTCCGATCATCAGCGCGGAGGCGGTGGCCCCCGTACGGCGCGGATTGCGCAGCGCGTTGCGTTGGCTGATCCGGCCCACCGGCCCGAAGATCCGGGGAAGGGCGCCGCCCAGCACCCGGATCACCGGCCGTACGAGCAGCGGTCCCACGACCACCCCCGCGATCAGCGACAGCAGGATCCCGAGCCCCAGCAGCGATGCCGCGTCCGAAGCGTCGCTGCTCGCCGCGGCCCCGGTCAGCGCGCCCGCCGCCAGCAGCGTGACGACGGCCCCGCCGACGGCCCGTGCGCGCAGTGAGCGGCCGGTGCCGGCCACCTCCACGTCCGACAGGGCCGCCATGGGGGAGACCCGGGCGGCGCGCCGGGCGGGCAGATACGCGGCCACCAGCGTCACCACCACCCCGACCGCGTACGCCGCCACAGGCGTGGGCCAGCGGAGGACCATCTCGGCGGCGCTGATGTTCATCCCGAACAAGCCCATCAGCCGGATCAGCCCGGCCGCCAGGACCACCCCGGCTGCCAGCCCCAGCGTGGAGCCGACCAGTCCGAGCAGCAGTGCTTCCAGCAGCACCGAACGGCGCACCTGGCGGCGCTCGGCACCCAGCGCGCGCAGCAGACCCAGTTCGCGGGTGCGCTGGGCGATCAGCATCGAGAAAGTGTTGACGATCAGGAACACGCCGACCAGGACCGCGATCCCGGCGAAGCCGAGCATCACGTACTTGATCACGCCCAGGAAGGTGGCCAGGCTCGCGGCGTCGGACTTCGCCTGCTCGCCCTGCGTCTTGTAGTTGTAGCCCGGGCCGAGCGCGGCGACGATCCGTCGTTCGAGCGCGGCGTCGGACAGGCCGGGGACCGCGTCCGCGTCGATGGAGGTCGCCACGCCGGTGCGGCCGACCAGCCTGGCCTGGGAGGTGGGCGTGTCGAGGAAGAGCAGGGCCGCGCCCGGATTGGTGGTGGTGAAGGCCGCGATGCCCACCACCCGTACGGGGAAGGTGCCGGGCTGCGCGATGACCCGCAGGGCGTCGCCGATCCGGAGGTGCTTCCTGTTGGCGGTGTCTGCGTCGATCAGCGCCTGGCCGTCGCCGCGCGGGGCGTGGCCGCTGGTGAGCTTCACCGGACTGCGCGGCCAGACCGACCAGTTGGTGGCGATGGTGGGCGCGCCGGTCGTCGGGCCGACCTGCTGGCCTTTCGCGTTCACGACGGTCGCGTTCTGCACAGTGATGTCGATCCGGGCGTCGCTGATGCCGTCCACCGCCTTGACCCGGTTCAGCAGGGATGCCGGGAGCGTCGGCACCTCGCCGGAGGTGAATCGGTTGTCCTCGCTGAACGCCGTCTTCGGGCTCACCGTCACATCGGCGGCCGTCGAGGCGAAGAGCCGGTCGAAGGTGCGGTTGACGGTGTCGGAGAAGATCAGGCTGCCGGCCACGAAGGCCACCGACAGCAGTACGGCGAGCGCCGACAGGAGCATCCTCCCCTTGTGAGCGAGGAAGCTGCGCAGCGACGCCCGGAACATGGCTCGCTCAGCTCTTCCGCAGCCCGTCGAGGCCGGGGGCCTGCGGGCTCCCGCCGGAAAGGAGACGCATGCGTTCGAGTACGGCCTCGGCGGTCGGGCCGTGGATCTCGTCGACGATCCGGCCGTCGTTCAGGAACAGCACCAGATCGGCGTAGGCCGCAGCGCCCGGGTCGTGGGTCACCATCACCACGGTCTGCTCCAGCTCGTCGACCGCGTCCCGCAGGAAGCGCAGCACCTCGGCTCCCGCGCGCGAGTCGAGGTTTCCCGTCGGCTCGTCCGCGAAGATCAACTCCGGGCGCGACGCGAGCGCCCGCGCGCACGCCACGCGCTGCTGCTGACCTCCCGACAGCTGCGACGGGCGGTGCTTCAGCCGGTCCCGGAGCCCCAGGGTGTCGATGACCCGGTCCAGCCACTCCTGGTCGGGCTTGCGGCCCGCGATGTCCATCGGGAGGGTGATGTTCTCCTCCGCCGTGAGGGTGGGGAGGAGATTGAACGCTTGGAACATGAAGCCGACCTTGTCCCGCCTCAGCCGTGTGAGGGCCCGTTCGGCCAACCGGGTCAGCTCCGTCTCGCCGACCCACACGCGCCCCGCCGTCACACTGTCCAGCCCTGCCAGACAGTGCATCAGCGTCGACTTCCCCGACCCCGACGGTCCCATCACCGCCGTGAACCGGCCCCGCCCGATCTCCACGTCCACCGCGTCCAGCGCCACGACGTGCGTCTCGCCCGTGCCGTACGTCTTGCTCAGGCCCTGCGCCCGTGCGGCGGTGGCCTGGGGCCATGCCGCCGCGTCTACCGGTGTCGACACGTTTGTCCCCCATCGGATGGAAGTGCCCGCTTGTTGTCGTACCGAACCCGAGCGTAAGCCGTGGTGGCGGGCGGGGCATCGTTCGCGAGGAGGGCAACCCTTGTCGTTACTAGCGGACCGGCGCTAGCATGAAGGTATGGCCAAGACCCAGCTGAATGTGCGGGTGGACGAAACCACCGCCGCGACCGCCCGCGAGCGGGCGTCGCAGCGCGGCCTGAGCGTCAACCGCTACATTGAGGAACTCGTCCTCCAGGACGCCGGGGAGAACGGGCGCGCCTTCGTCGAGGCCGCCGCCGACTTCATGAAGCAGTACGAATCCGTCTTCGCCGAGGAGTTCGGCCCCGACCGCGAAGGTCGTCGTTGACCTTCCGCATCGATCTCGCCTGGCTCCTCATGGTCGCCGAGCACAACACCCCCGGCGACCCCCAGGTCACCGACTGGGGCGCCCTCCTCGCCGCCGTCACCCGCCACCAGGCCGAGGTCTTCGGCACTCCCGTCTACCCCCACCCCCAGGACCGCGCCGCCGCCCTCCTCCAGCTCCTCGTCCACGTCCCAGCCCTCGAGCGCTCCAACGTCATGTTCGCCTCCGCGGTCGCCTACGCCTACCTCGTCGCGAGCGGCCTCAAAGTCGCGACCTCCCCCGAGCGGGTGCGGGACCTTGCCCGCCTGGTGAAGGACGGCACGGCGGGCGTCCGCGAGATCGCGGACGAGCTGAGCGGTTGGTGTCTGTAGGGGGTGGGTGCGGCGCCGTTGCGTGGCAATTCAGCCCGTCCGGCGTTTGAGGACCTGGGGTCGGGGGCAGAGCCCCCAGCGGGTCCGGGCGGGGGCACTCCCCAGCCTTCGGCCGGGAGACCCCCACCCAAACGAAGGTTTGGGGGAGAGCCCGGTTTCGGGAAGGGGCGGGGTGGGGGAGGACCAATCCGCTCAGGCCCACTGCCTTCCGACCGGCACCTCGTCCAGGTGCGGTGCGGACAGGTGCAGCACTTCGTACCGCTCCGAGTCCGCGCCCTCCGGCGCCGCGCCCTCCCACAGCGTGAAGCGGACGACCTCCCACCGCCACGGATCAACTGCCAGCACGGAAAGGTGCACCCCGGCCGAGCCGGCGCGGTCCTCCCAGGCGGCCACCGCCGAGGCGACGGCGGCCTGGGGGTCGACCCCGGCGGGGATCCGTTCGACGACGCGGCTCGCCCCGCGCGGTTGCGCGTCGCGCGCCGGGCCGTGGGCGAAGGCGACGCCGGTCCAGTGGTTCACGGGCGGGCGGCCGACGAAGTCGACGATGTTGCGGAAGCCGCCCCCGCCCCACAGGAAGCGGTTCATGCCGCCGGTGTCGTCCCAGAGGTAGAAGGGCGCGTACTGGTTGACGTCCGACCCTCTCCCAGCCTCCGGCCGGGTGGGGGTCCTCCCCCTGGCTTCGCCGGGGGTACCCCCACCGGCCGGAGGCTGGGAGAGTGCCCCTACGCCACGCTCGCGTATGACGAAGGCCTTGAAGCCGAGCCCTTCGTAGTCGTCCATCATCCGCCCTGTCCGCGCCACCCGCTCCCGGATGATCTTCATGTCGTAATCGGCGGGAAGCGTGAGCTCGTACTGCATCGCGTACATGTAAGTGAACCCCCAACTACTTGATGGCGGCGGCCAGTAGCGCCAGAAGGCCGCTCACCGCCCGGTCGAACGGCTCCGCGGACCCGGCGGCTCGCGCCAGGACGTAGCCGCCCTGAAGAACGGCGACGATCGTCGCCCCCGTGTCGGCCGGATCGAGGCCCGCGTCCAGCTCACCGTCAGTGATGCCCTCGGCCAGGACGGCGGCCAGCCGGCGGCCCAGCCAGTCGAGCGTTTCATCGACGGGGCGGCACAGCTCCGGGCTGGCGACGATGTCGGGATCCTGGGTGAGCCGCCCGACGGGGCAGCCGCGCAGCACGTCGCGCTCACGCCGCAGGTAGGCCGTGATGCGCTCAACGGCCGTGCCCGGCGCGGAGAGTTGCGCCTCCGCCGCGGCCCGCAGTTCCTCGGCGGTGCGGCTGATGGCCGCAAGCGCGAGGTCGGGCTTGCCGGTGAAGTGGTGGTACATGCTGCCCTGGCCGACGCCGGCGCGCTGCTGGATGGCCTTGGGGCTGGTACCGACGTAGCCCCGCTCCCACAGAAGTTCGCGGGTGCTCTCGATCAGACGGTCCACGGTCTCCATGACGAGGACTGTACATACTAGTAGGTACAGAAGGCAAGGTCAGTCGTCGGACCGCCGGGCCGTGGCCACCACATGCGTCGCGCTCGGCACCGGCAGCCGCGTCTCCGGGAAGCGGATCCGCCGCAGGTCCAGCAGCTCGAACCCCGCCCCCCGCACTGCCTCGACCGTGTCCCGGCCGGTCCGGCAACCACCGAAAAGCGTCGGCCACACCGTGTGGTCGGCCGTCCACTGCAGTGCCGCCATCGGCCGCCGCTGGGCCCGGCAGTGCTCCAGCAGCCGCAGTTGGCCGCCCGGGCGCAGGACCCGGTGCAGCTCGGCGAGGGCGCGGCGCTGGTCGCGTACGGAACACAGCACCAGGCAGCAGACGGCGGCGTCGAAGGCCTCGCTCTTGACCGGCAGCGCCTCGGCGACGCCCGGCACCACGTCCACCGGGACCGGAACGTCCGCGCGCAGCGCCTCGTCGGCGGCGAGCAGACGCAGCCGGCGCTCGGGCTCCAGCGCGACGACCTCCGAGACCGTACGCGGGTAGTGGCGGAAGTTCAGCCCGCTGCCGGCCCCGATCTCGATGACGCGGCCCGACAGACCGGCCAGCAGTTCGTCGCGGTGCCGGGCGAAGCCGCGCTCGTCGGCGATCGGACCGCAGCGGGCGTAGAGGCGGGCGAAGACCGGGTGGCTGACCGGCTCGCGGGTCAGGCTGGTGCGCCTGGGCATGGCGGTCCCCCTTGCTTCGGCGGTGCATTGACGGCCGTCCTCTCATTCTGCCGCCGAAAAGGCCCCGGCATGCTCTGCCGGGGCCGTGCGCCGTACAGCGGTCAGGCGATGAAGTCCCGCACCTGCTGGTAGACGCCGTAGTCGTTGTTCATGTCGGCGTGCGAGATGCAGCCGGACTCGACATTCGTCGCGCCGCTGAGAAGCGCGCTGCTGTTCTCCCCGCCCACCGACATCGCCGCCCGCCTCACCGCCTAACAGCTCATCATCGCCCGCATGGCCGCCGACGGCGCCACCAACCGCGAGATCGCCGCCCGCCTCGTCCTCAGCCACCGCACCATCGACCACCACCTCCGAGGCGTCTTCGCCCGCCTCGGCATCCGCTCCTGCATCGAACTCGTCCGTCTGCTCAGCCCTTGAGGGGCGGGCGGCACAGACCCCAGGGACAACCAGGCGCACTCGGCGCAGGCGGCACCGCCCGCCACGTGGCCCGGCGGCGGCACCGACCAACCCACGAACAGAACGCGCCCCCGGTGCAGACGGCGTCAGCCGCCCGCAGCCCACCGCGTGGCGAAGGCCGCGGCGTCCCACGTGCCGCCGAGTTGCGGGGCGAGCCACTCGGGAGCGGCGGCGCGGAAGCGGGAGGGCTCCAAGCTGCCGACGCCCGCGGGGATCGCGCCCAGCAAGGGGGCGTCGGCGACGTCGGGGAGGTCGGCGAGGTTGCAGAGGGCGGCGAGGTCGGGGGCCTCGGGCCAGGAGCCGATGATGAGGCCGAGGCAGTTCAGGTCGCGGGCGGCAAGGGCTTCCGCGGTGAGGGCGGCCGAGTTGAGGGTGCCGAGGCCGGCCGGGGCGACGAGGAGGACGCGGGCGCCGACGAGGCGGGCGGCATCGGCGAGGGTGGCGCCCTCCTCGTCATACCGTACGAGCAGGCCGCCGGCGCCCTCGACCAGCACCACGTCGTGAACGGCGGAGAGCTTGGCCGCGGCCTCCGCGATGTCTGCCGGGCCGATCGCCGGGAGCCCGGCGCGGCGGGCGGCCGTGGCGGGGGCCAAGGGGTCGGGGTAGCGGGCGAGTTCGACCGCGGTGACCTCGCCCGCGAGGCGCGCGACCTCCGCCGCGTCCCCGGGCTCACCGTCGAGGACACCCGTCTGCGCGGGCTTGAGCACGGCGACGCTCAGCCCCTGCGCGAGGGAGGCCGCCGCGACGGCGGCCGTGACCACCGTCTTGCCGATCTCCGTACCGGTACCGCTGACAACGACAATCGCCATGAAAAACAAGCCCTTTCGGTTCAGCCCGCAGCCGCCGCCGCGCACACAGCGGCGCAGATCCGGGCCACATCCTCGTCCCCGGTGACGTACGGCGGCATTGAGTAGACCAGATCCCGGAAGGGCCGCAGCCACACCCCGGCCCCGACGGCCGCTCGCGTCGCCGCGGCCATGTCCACCTCGTGGTCCAGCTGTACGACTCCGATCGCGCCCAGCACCCGTACGTCCCGGACCCCCGGCACATCGTGCGCGGCCGCCAGTCCGTCCCGCAGTCCGGCCTCGATCCGCTTGACCTCCTGCGCCCAGTCCTGGCCGAGCAGCAGGTCGATGGAGGCGCAGGCCACCGCCGCGGCCAGCGGATTGCCCATGAAGGTCGGCCCGTGCGCCAGCACCGGGACGTCGCCCCGCGAGATGCCCTCCGCCACGCGCTCGGTGCACAAGGCGGCCGCCATCGTCAGATAGCCGCCGGTGAGCGCCTTGCCGACGCACATCACATCCGGCGAGATCCCGGCCTGCTCGGCCGCGAACAGCGTGCCGGTGCGGCCGAAGCCGGTCGCGATCTCGTCGAGGACCAGGAATACGTCGTGCTCGTCGCACGCCTCCCGCAGCACCCGCAGATACGCGGGGGAGTGGAAGGTCATACCGCCCGCGCCCTGCACCACCGGCTCGACGACGACGGCCGCCAGCTCGTCCGCGTGCCGGGCGACGGTCTCGCGCAGATGCTCCGCGTACGTGTCCTCGTACGCCGCCGGGGGCGCGTCCGCGAAGACCTGACGCGGCAGCAACCCGGCCCACAGGTCGTGCATGCCGCCGTCCGGATCGCACACCGACATCGGCTGCCAGGTGTCGCCGTGGTAGCCGCCCCGCCAGGTCATCAGGCGCTGTTTCCCGGGCCGGCCGAGTGAACGCCAGTACTGCAGGCACATCTTCACCGCGACCTCGACCGACACCGACCCGGAGTCGGCGAGGAAGACGTGCCGCAGCGGCTCCGGCGTGATCTCCACCAGCTTCGCCGCGAGCCGCACGGCGGGCTCATGGGTGAGCCCGCCGAACATCACATGGCTCATCCGGTCCAGCTGCCCGCGCGCGGCGTCGTTGAGCACCGGGTGGTTGTAGCCGTGGATCGCCGACCACCAGGACGACATGCCGTCCACCAACTCGCGTCCGTCCGCGAGGCGCAGCCGCACGCCCGACGCCGACTCGACGAGCAGCGGCTCAATGCGGCCCGGCATCGGCCCGTACGGATGCCAGACGTGCTCCCGGTCCAGGTCGAGCAGCTCGCCCGGGGTGAGCTCACGCATTGGGCGCGAGATCCGTCCCGGCGCCCCGGCGGCGCATCGCGACCAGATCCGTACGCGCCTCGGTGCGAGGCTCGGGCGTGGCACACGCGCTGCCGCCGGAGTCTCCGCACGGTGCGCAGCCGCCCTCCACCCGGTGCTCGGGCAGCGTCACCTGGTCGGTGCCCTCCACCTCGAATCCGGCGTCGGCGATCATGTCGAGGTCGGCCTGACCGGCCTGGCCCTCGCTGGTGAGGTAGTCGCCGAGGAAGATCGAGTTGGCCAGGTGCAGCGCCAGCGGCTGGAGGCTGCGCAGGTGCACCTCGCGGCCGCCGGCGAGCCGGACCTCGACGTCCGGGCAGACGAAGCGCACCATCGCCAGGATCCGCAGGGCGCGCTGCGGGGTGAGGTTCCACTCCTTGGCCAGCGGGGTGCCCTCGAACGGGATCAGGAAGTTGACCGGCACCGAGTCGGGGTCGAGCTCGCGCAGCGCGAAGACCACGTCGACCAGGTCCTCGTCCGACTCGCCCATGCCCGCGATCAGCCCGGAGCAGGCGGACAGCCCGGCGGCGTGCGCCTTCTGTACCGTGTCCACCCGGTCGGCGTACGTGTGGGTGGAGGTGATGTCCCCGTACGTCCCCTCGGAGGTGTTGAGGTTGTGGTTGTACGCATCAGCGCCCGCGGCCCGTAGCCGCTCGGCCTGGCCGTCCGAGAGCAGCCCGAGGCAGGCGCAGACCTCGACGCCCTCGTTCGTCTCCTTGATCGCCTCGATGGTCTGCGAGACCCGGTCCACGTCCCGGTCGGTCGGCCCGCGGCCGCTGGCCACCAGGCACACCCGCTTGGCGCCGCCCGCGACCCCGGCGGCGGCCGCCTTGGAGGCGTCTTCGGGCTTGAGCCAGGTGTACTTGAGGATCTCGGCCTCGGAGCCCAGCCGCTGCGAGCAGTACGAGCAGTCCTCGGGGCACAGGCCGGACTTCAGATTGACCAGGTAGTTGAGCTTCACTCGGCGGCCGAACCACTGGCGGCGCACCCGGCCGGCCGCGGCCACCACGTCGAGGAGGTCGTCGTCGGAGGTGGCCAGCACCGCCAGCGCCTCGTCCCGGGTGGGCAGCTCACGGCGCAGCCCCTTGTCCACCAGCGTCTTCAGCAGATCCATAGCCGCGATCCTGACGCAACCGACCGCTCCGGGCCAAGGCCGGAACCCACAACTCCGCTCGACTCGGGTGTGTGCATCACCACACCGTGTCACGAGGACCCGACCGCTACGTTGCTCACCGGACCCCTTACGCCGCCTTCGACCACCAGGGACGACCATGAGCCGCGTCACCTCCGACCCGTTCCACTGGCTCGACGCCCACGCCGACCAGCGCCGTCGTGCCGGTCTGGTGCGTACGCTCCGCCCGAGACCGGCCGAGTCCCCGCTCCTCGACCTGGCGAGCAACGACTACCTGGGCCTGGCCCGGCACCCAGAGATCACCCGTTCGGGTGCCGACGCGTGCCTGCGGTGGGGCGCCGGCTCGACCGGTTCTCGACTGGTGACCGGGTCCACCGAGCTGCACGCAGAGCTCGAGGCGGAGCTCGCCGACTTCTGCGGGTTCGAGGCCGCGCTCGTCCTCGCCTCCGGCTACGCCGCCAACCTCGCCACCGTCACGGCACTCACCGGCCGGGGCGGTCTGCTGGTCTCCGACAGCGGCAACCACGCCTCGCTCATCGACGGCTGCCGGCTCTCGCGCGCCGAGACCGCCGTCGTCCCGCACGCCGCCCCGGAGGCCGTCGCCAAGGCCCTGGACGGCCACCGCCTGTCCGACGGACCCGCGGTCGCCGTCACCGACTCGGTCTTCTCGGTGGACGGCGACGCCGCCCCGCTGGCCGAGCTGGCCGCCGTCTGCCGCGACCACGGCGCGGGCCTGCTGGTGGACGACGCCCACGGGCTCGGGGTGCTGGGCAACGGCGGGCGGGGCGCGGCGGACGCGGCGGGGCTGGCCGGCGCGCCCGGTCTCGTATGCACCGCGACGCTGTCGAAGTCGCTCGGCAGCCAGGGCGGGGTGGTCCTCGGCCCGGCGCGGGTGATCGAGCACCTGGTCAACGCGGCCCGCACCTTCATCTTCGACACCGGCCTCGCCCCGGCCGCCGCCGGTGCGGCGCTGGGCGCGCTGCGGCTGCTGCGCCGCGAGCCGGAGCGTGCGGAAAGGGCCCGTGCGGTCGCCCGGGAGCTGTACGAGCGGCTGACCGCCGAAGGGCTGGTGGCGGTCCCGCCGGACGCCGCCGTGGTGTCGGTGCGTGCTCTTTCGCCGGAAGCGGCGGTGCACTGGGCGGCGGACTGCCGGGCCGAGGGTGTCTCGGTCGGCTGCTTCCGTCCGCCGTCCGTGCCGGACGGGATCTCCCGGCTGCGGCTCACCGCGCGCGCCGATCTGACGGACCGGCAGATCTCCGATGCCGTCGGAACCATCGTGCGCACGGCGCCGCGCGGCTGAACTCAGCCGCCCTCGGTCACAACCGTGCCGAGAAACCGGACCCAGGCGGCCGGCGCGAAGAGCAGCGCCGGTCCCTCCCGGTCCTTGGAGTCGCGTACGGCAAGCTGCCCTGAGCGCAGACGAGCCGTCTCTACGCAGTTGTTCGCAGCGGTGCTGTAGCTGCTGCGACGCCACTGCGCCTCGGCGAGAACCTCACTGGACGATACGTACCGGGGCTGTGCGGGTGGCATGGTGCCTCCTCAAACGCCTTAGCCGGTCCCGGCAATGCTTGAGATGTAGACCAACGAGTCTTCGTGCGGCAGGGCGTGGGAGTGCAATCGGTCGAACGCGGCGCTGTACGCCCTGAGATCTTCTTTCCGATCCAGATAGAGACTACTCGTCAAATGGTCTAGAACTACAACATCCAGATCGGAAATGCGCGGAAATGAGAAGATTACGAAAGGCCCGGTAACGCCGATGTGACCGCCGGCAGAGAAAGGCAGCACCTGCAACCGCACATGCGGCAGCGATCCGAGCTCGACGAGATGTCGCAATTGCGCCGCCATGACCTCCGGTCCGCCCACCCCGCGCCGCAGCACCGCCTCGTCCAGCACCGCCCACAGCTCCAGCGGCGGATCGGCCCGCAGCACCGCCTGCCGCGCGATCCGCACATCCACCAGCGCCTCGGCCTGCCGCGGTGCCAGTTGTGGCAATACCGATCGGGTCAATTCCCTGGATATGCGGGCGTCTGCAAAAGGCCGGGCACCACCGTGGTCTCCAATGTGCGGGCCCGGCGGGCGTCGGTCTCCAGGGTGATGAAATCCCGGTATGTGGACGGCAGCACCTCCCGGTACTCCTGCCACCAGCCGCCCTGTGCGCCTTCGCCGGCCAGCGCGTCCAGCAACTCCCGTAATTCCGGGTCGCCCACCCCGTACGCGTCGAGCAGCGTCGCCACGTCCTCTGGCCGGACGCTGCTGCGCCCGGTCTCGATGCGGCTGACCTTCGACTGGTGCCACCCGACCAGGCGGGCCGCCTCGCCACTGGTCAGCCCGGCCAGGTCACGCTGGCGGCGCAGCTCCGTGCCGAGCTTGCGGCGGCGTACGGCAGGCATGTGCTGCATCCTGGGTCACTCCTCCTGGGCCCGACTCGTGCGGGGCCGGACGCCCTTGCGCAGTCTGCCGCGCAAATACGTTCTCGCGTAGCAGAGTTCACTGCTTCGAGCGACAGATATATGCATATCCCGGTGGACGGACCGGAATAACGGCACTATGAGTGGCACTCTGGCGCGAACTAGTCGTTCGTGGGCGTAACCGCACGCCGGAGTCCCGGGCACGGCGGAAAAGGGACATGTCCTCATGGCAGACCACCAGGAATCATCCGTCACCCTGCCGAGCGACCCTGCCTCGGTTCCCGCGGCACGCCGCTTCGTCAGCGAGCTACTGACCGAATGGGGAATGTCCGACGCCGCACCGGCCGTGGACGCCGTACGGCTCATCGTCTCCGAGCTGGCCACCAACGCGGTGCTGCACACCTTCGGGCAGTCACCCACCTTCACCGTCGACGTACAGCTCGACCACGACGAGCAGCTGCGGATCGGCGTCACCGACAGCCACCCCCGCTGGCCGCAGCGCCTTCCCGCTGCCGTCCAGCAGGACAACGGACGAGGCATGGTGATCATCCGTCACCTGGCCGCCGAGTCCGGCGGCCAGCTCCTGGTCACCCCCACGGACGACGGCGGCAAGACGGTCTGGATCACCCTTCCGTGGGGCGCGCCCGTGCAGTGAGGCGCCCGCGCCTCAGCGTTTGTCGGCCTTGGGCAGGCTCCGCCGCAGCGCCCACGGCAGCACGCCCCACAGGCTCCCGCACACCACCAAGGTGGCCGCCGCCGCCGCGATGCCCGGGGCGCGGCCCAGCACCACGTCGACGACCAGCATGACCGCGCCGGTGAAGGACAGCGCGAGCATCGCCAGCCCGATGCTCGCCAGCCGCGACGACACATTGACGATCAGGCGCTTGGCCCCCCGCCGGAACAGCCCCCGGTGCACCGCCGCCGGAGCCGTGAAGAGGGCGGCGGCCAGCATGGCGAGCAGCAGCGTCGCGATGTACGTACCGCGCTGCACGTCGTCCAGTGTGGGGAAGCGCTGCGTGAACGCCAGGGTCAGCAGAAACGCGAACAGGATCTGCACCCCGGTCTGCGTGACGCGCAGCTCCTGCAGCAGCTCGGCGAAATTGCGGTCGGCGCGCTCCAGAGGCGTCTCGCCACGCTCGGCAGCCGTCTCCTTCTCCGTGGATTCGCCTGCCTCACGCGTCGTGTCCCCAGATTTGTCGTCCATGGGGTGATTGTTGCCGCTGATCCGCGTTCTAGCCGTGATCCGGGCGCCCCAGGGGAACCAGGCCCTGTCCGGGCGATCATGGCCGGGCCCGCGACGCTCTCCCAGCTAGACGCTGGGTGGGGGTCCCCCAGAAACGACACCTCGCGGCGTTGCCGAAACACCCACAGACAAACCAGTCTACGGGCATTCTCCCCCGGACTTCGTCCGGGGGAGCCGCGGCCTATCCGGCCCTGATCGCCCGGACAGGGCCTAGCAGCGCCTCCGCACCCACCGGCGTGTAGCCGGCCGCCAGCAGTGCCCTTACGCTCGCCGCGTTGCCAGGCGCGATCTGCGCCCAGAGCGTCTCGCCCTCCGGTACGAGATGCCGCGCCGCCCGCGCCAGCCGCCGCCCGACCCCGGCGCCCCGGGCCCCGGGGTCGACCTCGACCGCGACCTCCCAGCGGCCGGCGACACCGCGTCCGGTCAGCACCGTCCCGCCTGGCACCGTCCAGGCCCGTACGTCGTCGCGGTGCTGGAGCGCCCGTACGATCCGCGGGTGCGAGCAGTCCTCGGTCGGATCGAGCTCCAGGCCGAGGTCCGGCGGCGGCGGGCCGGGCAGCGAGGAGGCGAGGGTGAGCAGGTCGATGTTGTTGACCTGCCGCCCGAGGCGCTCGGACAGCGCGGTGAGGAAGGGTGGATTCAGCGGCGCCGCGAAGTCGCCGGGCGGCAGCAGCCCCCGTATCCACTCCGGATTTGTGTCCGCGAACACCACGGCGTGCGCGGTGAAGGACAGCACCCCCGCGTCGCGCGGTGAGGGCTGCGGCACGACGGTCACACCTCCGTCGGCCGGCGGGAAGACGCCCTTCGCGGCGTCGGCCAGGATCCGTTCCAGAGTCAAGCGGTGCCTCCGGGTGCTCGGGGTGGGTGGGCGTGCGGGGCCCGTCAGGACGGGCCCCGCACCTGGGTTCACCTCACATCAGCTCACCCGCCCGTACCAGACGCTGTGGGTCCAGATCTTCTCCAGTCGCACCCGCGTGCCGGCCTTGGGGGAGTGCCAGATCTTTCCATGACCCGCGTAGATACCGACGTGGTAGACGCTACGCCCGGAGTGGAAGAAGACCAGGTCACCACGCTTGCGGTGCGAAGCGGAGATGTGCTTGGACTTGTTGTACTGAGCCGCCGCCGTACGCGGCAGTTTCTTGCCCGCCCTCTTGTACGAGTAGAGGGTGAGCCCGGAGCAGTCGAACCGGTGCGGCCCGGCGGCTCCGTACTTGTAGGGCGATCCCTTCTTTGACGCGGCGATGTCGAGTGCCCTGATCGACAGTGTCGCCGCGTCCGCCTGTGAGGCCAGACCTGGCAGCACCGCCGGTCCGGCGACCGCTGCGGCGGTGAGAGCCGAGGTGGCTCCCACCCTGGACAGAAGTGTGGACACGCCAGTTCGCGCAGTCATGCGCAACCCTTCGTCGTCCGCCTGCGAAGGATGACCTGTCGGGTTCGGGCAGGCGAAGATGCCCGGCCGCTGACGCGGCTTCACCCCAAGGGGCCGGCCCGGTTGTCACCGGGCGACCCCGTCGTGCCTGGGTCCTCCGTTCCTGCCGAATGCAGTCGTGTCGACCTGACATCCGGGCAGCGGCAGGACTCGGCGTCCGCCCGGACCGCCCGCCGGGATGGCGGGGCTTGTCGTCGAAGGGATGATCACCCACCGAAGCGGCCAATACCTAACGGAAACGGTCGAATGTGAGCCTCTTCACCCCTCACCTATTCGGGTGGACTTCCGCTGAACGGCCGTGCGTTGGCCACCCTGACGGAGCCTCACACCAGGGCCGCAGCGGTGTCCCACGGGGACCATCGAGCCGCACTGCGCAACTTCTGCCGTGCCCGCCACCTACGTCGCACTACTTCAAATGGAGGAGCGCGGATGGCCCATCAGCGGCCCCTCTCAGCGCGGCGGTTCGCTCGGCAGGACCACCAGACGCGTGCGCCGCTCACCGTCCAGCACCCGCAGGGCCCGGTCCAGCGTCGCGGTGTGCATCCGGCTCTCGCCCCGGGTGTGCATCAGCGTCAGCGCGTCCCGCAGTTCGGTGGCCCGCGCCACCAGGGCCTGCGCGGCCCGCAGCCCGCTGTAGGTGTCGGCGGCCCGCGCTGGGTTGATCCTGCCCAGCAGGTCGACGACCGCCAGGTAGGCGTCGATCAGCTCGCCCTCGGCCCGCGTCAGCGCGGGCAGCGGCGGCAGTTCCGGCACCACCGGGATCACCCGGTCTTGCGGCTGAGCGTGATCTGGTCGACCAGCCCGTACGCGAGCGCGGCCTCCGCGTTCAGGAAGGTGTCGCGCTCGATGTCCTTGCGGATCCGCTCGATGTCCTGGCCCGTATGCCGCTCCAGCAGCGCCTCCAACCGCTCGCGCATCCGCTCGATCTCGCGGGCCTGGATCTCCAGGTCGGTCGTCTGACCCTGGACCACATCACTGAACGACGGCTGGTGGATCAGCACCCGGGCCCCGGGAGTCGCCAGCCGCTTGCCGGGCGCCCCGGCGGCGAGCAGTACCGCGGCGGCCGAGGCGGCCTGGCCGATGCAGACCGTCGCGACATCGCACGTCACGAATTGCATCGTGTCGTAGATCGCGGTCATCGCGGTGAAGGAGCCGCCGGGCGAGTTGATGTAGAGGTAGATGTCCTGCTCGGGCGCAGCGCTCTCCAGATGGATGAGCTGGGCCATCACATCGTTGGCCGAGGTGTCGTCGACCTGGGTGCCGAGGATGATCACGCGCTCCTGGAGGAGCTTGGAGTACGGATCCATGGTCCGGATCCCGTTGCTCGTGCGCTCGCTGAACTCCGGCAGGACGTAGCGGGCGGTCGGATGAAGCATCGCTGCACCTCCATCTGTATAAAATGTACAGGACGTACATCCCGTTATGATGGGGAGCATGGCCTATGAAGTCCCGGTGACACAAGCCCGCGCCGAGCTCGCGGAACTGATCAACCGCGTCGTCTACGGCGGTGAGCGCGTGGTCGTGACCCGGCACGGCAAGCCGCTCGTCGCGCTCGTATCGGCCGCTGACCTGGAACGACTCCAGGAGCTGGAGCTCCCGGAGGAGGAGCAGGTGATCAGCACGGTCTCCGCCGTCCGCCCGCCGGCGTCCGCCACGGGCGAACGCCGCCGCTTCGGCATCGCCGCCGAGCACCGCGGAGCCACGCACGCCCGCCGCGACGGAGCCTGACGGGCCCGCCGCGACGGGCGGGGGTCGTCACGTACGCTTCGCGGGCGTCACGGCACGTAACGTGAGTTAACGCCGCCGAAATGCCACCGAACTAACCTGCGACTTCCGGATAACGGAAGCCAGGATCCGCCGGTCAGGACAACCGGGGCAGGTCCGCCCGTCGGGACAACAGTGAGGTGTGTGGCCATGCAACTGACTCCCCACGAGCAGGAACGCCTGCTCATCCACGTCGCCGCCGACGTGGCGGAGAAGCGCCGGGCCCGGGGACTCAAGCTGAACCACCCCGAGGCGATCGCCCTCATCACCTCGCACATCCTCGAAGGCGCCCGCGACGGCCGCACCGTCGCCGAGCTGATGGCCTCCGGCCGCAAGGTCCTCACCCGCGCCGACGTCATGGAAGGCATCCCCGAGATCATCCACGACGTCCAGGTCGAGGCCACCTTCCTCGACGGCACCAAGCTCGTCACCGTCCACGACCCGATCGCCTGAGGGGCCGGCCCATGATCCCGGGAGAGATCCTCTACGCGGACGAGCCGATCGTCCTGAACGAGGGCAAGCAGGTCACCCGCCTGACCGTCCTGAACTCCGCCGACCGCCCCATCCAGGTCGGCTCCCACTACCACTTCGCCGAGGCCAACCCGGGTCTGGACTTCGACCGCGCCGCCGCCCGTGGCAAGCGCCTGGCCATCGCCGCCGGCACCGCCGTCCGCTTCGAGCCGGGCATCCCGGCCGAGGTCGACCTGGTGCCGCTCGGCGGCGAACGCGTCGTCGCGGGACTCCGTGGCGAGACCGGAGGTGCCCTCGATGACTGAGCTGTCTCGCGCTGTCTACGCCGACCTGTTCGGGCCTACCACCGGTGACCGTATACGACTCGCCGATACGAACCTGCTGATCGAGGTCGAGAAGGATCTCTCCGGCGGCCCCAACAACTCAGGCGACGAAGTCGTGTTCGGCGGCGGCAAGGTCATCCGCGAGTCCATGGGCCAGTCCCGCGCCACGCGTGCCCAGGGCACCCCGGACACCGTCATCACCGGCGCGGTCATCCTGGACCACTGGGGCATCGTCAAGGCCGACATCGGCATCCGCGACGGCCGTATCACCGCCATCGGCAAGGCGGGCAACCCCGAGACGATGGACGGCGTCCACCCGGACCTGGTCATCGGCCCCGAGACCGAGATCATCGCCGGCAACGGCAAGATCATCACGGCCGGCGCGATCGACGCCCACGTCCACTTCATCTCGCCGACCATCGTCGACGAGGCCCTCTCGGCCGGCATCACCACCATCGTCGGCGGCGGCACCGGCCCGGCCGAGGGCACCAAGGCCACCACCATCACCCCCGGCTCCTGGCACCTGGCCCGGATGTTCGAGGCGCTGGAGCACTACCCGGTCAACTTCGGCCTGCTCGGCAAGGGCAACACCGTCTCCACCGAGTCGATGGTCGCCCAACTGCGCGGCGGCGCCCTCGGCTTCAAGATCCACGAGGACTGGGGCTCCACCCCCGCCGCCATCGACGCCTGCCTCAACGTCTGCGAGGCCACCGGCGCCCAACTCGCCATCCACACCGACACCCTCAACGAGGCCGGCTTCGTCGAGGACACCCTCGCCGCCATCGCCGGACGCGGCATCCACGCCTACCACACCGAAGGCGCGGGCGGCGGGCACGCACCCGACATCATCACCGTCGTCTCGCAGCCCAACATCCTGCCCTCGTCGACCAATCCGACGCGCCCGCACACCGTCAACACCCTCGACGAACACCTCGACATGCTGATGGTCTGCCACCACCTCAACGCGGCCGTCCCCGAGGACCTCGCCTTCGCCGAATCCCGCATCCGGCCCTCGACCATCGCCGCCGAGGACTTCCTGCACGACATGGGCGCGATCTCGATCATCTCCTCCGACTCCCAGGCCATGGGCCGGGTCGGCGAGGTCGTCCTGCGCACCTGGCAGACCGCGCACGTCATGAAGAACCGCCGCGGCTCCCTGCCCGGCGACGGCCGGGCCGACAACCTCCGAGCCCGTCGCTATGTCGCCAAATACACCATCAACCCGGCCGTCGCCCAAGGCCTCGACGCCGAGATCGGCTCCATCGACCCCGGAAAGCTCGCCGACCTCGTCCTCTGGGACCCCGCCTTCTTCGGCGTCAAGCCCCAACTCGTCATCAAGGGCGGCCAGATCGCCTACGCGCAAATGGGAGACGCCAACGCCTCCATCCCCACCCCCCAACCCGTCATGCCCCGCCCCATGTTCGGCGCGATCGGCCGAGCGCCGGGCTCCAACTCCTTCAACTTCGTCACGCAGACAGCCCTGGACGACGGTCTGCCCGAGAGGCTGAAGCTCAGCAAGCAATTCGTACCGATCCTGAACACGCGCGCGGTCACCAAGGCGGACATGCGCGAGAACGACGCCCTGCCCCGCGTAGAGGTCGACCCCGACACCTTCACCGTCCGCATCGACGGCGACGTGATCGAACCGGCCCCTGCCGCAGAACTGCCCATGGCCCAGCGGTACTTCCTGTTCTGACATGAATGAGATGGAGCCGCAGCCGCGCGAACAAGCCGAGGGGGTGCGCCGGGGTGCCCCCACAGGCGACGAGAACAGGCGTACGGCACCAATGCGGACTGCCCGCGGTTCGAGCGCCGAGGTGGGGGCACCCCCAGCCGCCAGGGCTGGGGGAATGCCCCGGTGGCGGCCCCGACCCGGCCACGAACAAGCGGCACCCCGGGCAAGCCGAGCGGCGCTCCTCGTTCTGGCCGACGGCCGCTTCCCAGCAGGCGGCCACGCCCACTCCGGCGGAGCCGAAGCAGCCGTCAAGGCCGGCCGGATCACCGGCCCCGGCACACTCGAGGCCTTCTGCCGTGGCAGGCTGCACACCTCAGGACTGGTCGCGGCGGCACTGGCCGCCGCCGCGACCGCCGGCCTCGACCCGCTCCTCCTGGACGAGGCGGCCGACGCCCGCACCCCGTCGCCCTCCCTCCGTACGACCGCCCGCAAGCTCGGCCGCCAGCTGACCCGCGCGGCCCGCGCCGCCTGGCCCTCGCCCGAACTCGACGCGCTCGCAGCCGCCCGCCCCCAGGGCGCCCACCAGCCCGTCGTACTCGGACTCACCGTCCGCGCCGCAGGGCTCACACCACTCGACGCCGCCCACGCCGCCGCGTACGAATCCGTGACAGGCCCGGCGACCGCCGCCGTACGCCTGCTGAGCCTGGACCCCTTCGCGGTCACCGCCGTCCTCGCCCGGCTGACCCCCGACCTTGACGAGGTGGCGGCGCAGGCCGCCGAGGCGGCACACCGAGCCCTGGACGAGGGCATGGACGTGCTGCCCGCCGCCTCCGCCCCCCTCCTCGACATCTACGCGGAGCAGCACGCCACCTGGCCCGTACGCCTCTTCGCCTCGTAACACAACACCGGAGCCGACATGCACCTCGACCTCGACCACGACAACTACCCCGAGCGCTACGCCTACGGCAGCCTCCCCCTGGCTTCGCCGGGGGGACCCCCAGCGACCCGCCCCGACGGAACCCGCAGAGCGCTCCGTGTCGGTCTCGGCGGCCCGGTCGGCTCCGGCAAGACCGCCACCGTCGCGGCGCTGTGCCGCGCCCTGCGCGACCGGCTGTCCATCGCCGTCGTCACCAACGACATCTACACTCGCGAGGACGCCGAATACCTGCTGCGCAACGCCGTCCTGCCCCCCGAGCGGATCAGCGCCGTCGAGACCGGCGCCTGCCCGCACACCGCGATCCGGGACGACATCTCCGCCAACCTCGAAGCAGTGGAAGACCTGGAGGAGACCGTCGGTCCGCTCGACCTGATCCTCGTCGAGTCGGGCGGCGACAACCTCACCGCCACCTTCTCCAAGGGCCTGGTCGACGCCCAGATCTTCGTCATCGACGTCGCAGGCGGCGACGACATCCCCCGCAAGGGTGGCCCCGGCGTCACCACCGCAGACCTCCTCGTCATCAACAAGACCGACCTCGCCCCGTACGTCGGCTCCGACCTGGAACGCATGGCCCGCGACGCCAAGGCCCAGCGCGGCGACCTCCCCGTCGCCTTCACCTCCCTGGTCGCCGAGGGCGGCGTCACGCCCGTCTCCGACTGGATCCACGAGCGGCTCACCGCCTGGACCGCGGTCCCCGCGTGACCGGAGTCCACGCCACCGCCCGCCTCACCGCCGCGCCCGATGGTCGCGGCGGCACCGCCCTGCCGCTCCTCACCGGCGACGGCCCCCTCGCCCTGCGCCGTACGCGCTCCGCCGGGCCCGAGGCCCACGTCACCGTCGTCGGTGCGATGAGCGCCCCGCTCGGCGGCGACCGGCTCGCCATCGAGGCAGTGGTCGAGCCCGGCGCCGCCCTGCGCATCGGCACGGCGGCGGCCACGGTGTCGCTGCCGGGCCGCACGGGGGAGCAGGCCCGCTACGACGTACGGCTGACGGTCGGCGAGGACGCCGTACTCCACTGGCTGCCCGAGCCGCTGATCGCCGCCGAGGGCAGCGACCTCCGGATGACCACCACCGTGGAACTCGCCCCCGGCGCCCGGCTCGTCCTTCGCGAGGAGCAGATCCTCGGCCGCTCCGGGGAACACCCCGGCCGCCTCACCACCCGTCTCACCGTGCGGCTGTCCGGCCGCCCGCTGCTCGACCAGGAGCTGTCCTTCGGCCCCAATGCCCCCGGCTGGGCGGGACCCGCCGTGCTGCACGGCCACCGCGCCGCCGGCCAACTCCTCGTCGTGGACCCCGAGTACGCCGACAAGCCGATCGAGCCCCGGGTCCTCTCGTCCGACCAGGCCGAAGGCGAGGCGGTGTTGACCCCGCTCGCCGGTCCCGCCGCCCTCATCACGGCGGTCGCCCCGGACGGACTGCGGCTGCGCCGGCTGCTGTCGGCTAGCGTTGCCCCGTGACCAATACGATCAACAGCGATTCCCCCGGACGCCACGGCCCGGCCGCCACCACGGAAGCCGACCCGGACCGCGTCGGCTCCGTCCGCATGGAGTACGCCCCCGCCCACGACGGCGACCCGGACCCCGGTGAAATCGTCTGGACCTGGGTCCCCTTCGAGGAGAACGACGGCCGCGGCAAGGACCGCCCCGTCCTCGTCGTCGCCCGTGAGGCACACGGCACCCTCCTGGCCGTCCAGCTCTCCAGCAAGGAGCACAACGACGACCAGGAGTGGCAGCCCATCGGTATCGGCCCCTGGGACCGTACCGGCCGCCCCTCCTGGGTCAACCTCGACCGCGTCCTTCGCGTCCACCCCGACGGCATGCGCCGCGAGGCCTGCGCCCTCGACCGCGGCCGCTTCAACCTCGTCGCGAACCGCCTCAAGGACCGCTACGGCTGGCGCTGAGCGGACATGCCCGGACCCCGGCCAGGCGCGGGCCGGGGTCCGGACCCCTCATATCCGTTATGTGGTGGCTTTTCCAGCTGTCCTCTGTGTATGCGCCGTGACTGCCATGTTCACCGTGTCGCTGGGACGAGCAGCCCGATGAGCGCCTGGACCGCCTCGCCCAGACCCCTTCGATGCAGCAGCTCCGTCCGGTGCACCAGACGTGGCGCGGACACCGCCACTCCCGCCACCCCACCCGCCGCCTCGACCACCGACGCCGGCAGCAATGCCAGCCCGTGCCCGGCCCGCACCAGCCCCAGCAGGGCCCGCACGTCGGTGCCCTCGCACCGCACCGCGATCCGGAAAGCCTCCGCCCCCGCAGGCGGCGGCACCGCGGCCTCCGGTGCGTCCAGCCACAGCCCGGCGGAAAGACTCTCGAGCCGTACGCCACCTCGCCGCCTCGCCAGCGGATGGCCGTCCGGCACGGCGACGACCAGTTCCTCCTCCCCGCACCGCAGCGCGTGCAGCGGCCCCACCTCCGGCAGCCGCAGCGGATCGCTCGGCGCGGCCGCGCCGTCCACCACCCCCACGTCCAGCCGGCCCGTGGCGACCCTCGCCACCACCGCAGCCCGGTCAAGGATCCGTACGGTCACCTCCGTACGCGGAGCGGTCACCCGTAGCCGCGCCAGCGCCGAGGCGACCTGGTCGCCCATGGCCAGCGGCGAGGCGCCGAGCACCACGGACGCGGCCGGGGCGCGCCCGGCCCGTACGACCTCGGTGCGCGCCGCCTCCAGCCGCAGCAGCAGCGGCCCGGCGTGCTCAAGAAGCCGCACCCCGGCCTCCGTTGGCGCGACGGGACGCCGGCTCAGCAGCTCGACGCCGAGGTCGGCCTCCAGTGCGGCGATGTGCTGGGAGACGGCTGACTGGGTGTAGCCGAGTTCGCGTGCCGCGCCCGAGAAGGAGGCGCAGCGGGCCACGGCGCTGAAGGTGCGGAGCAGGTGCGGATCCATGGATGATAAGTATCCCTGATGGACGGTGCACATATCATCGTTGGACCTGATGCGGAGCCGGGCTCCAGGATGAGCACATGACCTCTCCAGTCCCCGCCGCCCGACTCGCCCTTGTCGGCGATCGCTCCGAGAATGTCCGGTCCCATCAGCGCGTCCCGCTGCTCCTCGAAGCGCTGCGCCGGCGCGAGGGCCTGGTCATGGACGCGTACTGGCTTCCCACCGAGGACGCCGAACAGCCCGGCGCCGTCGAGGGCTTCGACGCTGTCTGGCTGCTGCCCGGCAGTCCGTACCGCAGTGAGGCCGGCGTACTAGCCGCCATCCGTACGGCCCGCGAGGGCGGCATCCCGCTCCTGGGCACCTGCGGCGGCTTCCAGCACGTCGTCCTCGAGTTCGCCCGCAACGTCTGCGGCGCCGCCCACTCCCGGCATGCCGAGAACGACCCCGACGCGGCAGCCGAGGACCTTGTGATCGTCCCGCTCTCCTGCTCCCTCGTCGGCCACGAGGGCGCCCTCCACATCACACCGGGCACCCGCGCGCAGCGGCTGCTCGGCGCGACCGAGTCGTTGGAGCGCTACCACTGCGCCTACGGCCCCAACTCCGCCCGTCTGGGCGACCTCCAGGCCCAGGGACTGCGGTTCACCGGCCATGACGCCGACGGTGAGCCGCGCATCCTCGAACTCCCCGACCACTCCTTCTTCCTGGCCACCCTCTTCCAGCCGGAGCTGGCCGGCGACGGTTCCGTGCCGCATCCGTTCATCCGCGGCTTCGCCGAAGCGGCGGTTGAGCGAGCGGCGGCCAGAAGTCTGACCAAGCCTGTGGGTTGATTAAGAAATACCTGTACGAAAAGATCCCCTTGCAGTTCTGCGATCACTGCCGCCATAAGCGGCACTACAGCAGGGGGAAAACCACATCGTGAGACGCATGACAGTGCTGGGCGTCACGAGCGCCCTGATAGCGGGCGCCGTGGCTGTCGCCGCACCGACGACGGCCACGGCCGGGGACCGCGTACCCGGCGGCCGGGCCGAGGCGCACGGGGAGCAGATCGCCGCGGCCCGCGCCGCGAAGGCGGGCATCGACTGGGCCGCGTGTCCCGCCGGCTGGGGGTTCGAAGCCCCCATCCAGTGCGGCTACGTCACCGTCCCGGTCGACTACGCCAAGCCCAACGGCAAGACCATCAAGATCGCGGTCGACCGCATCGGCAACACCGGAACCTCGGCCGATCGCCAGGGCTCCCTCCTCTACAACCCCGGCGGCCCCGGCGGCTCGGGGATGCGCTTCCCGCGCCGGGTCACCACCAAGAGCGCGCTCTGGACGAGCGTGGCCAAGGCGTACGACTTCGTGGGCTTCGACCCGCGCGGCGTCGGCCACTCCGCGCCCATCTCCTGCGAGGACCCGCAGGAGTTCGTCAAGGCGCCCAAGGCCGACCCGGTCCCGGACAGCGAGTCCGACAAGGCGGCGCAGCGCAAGCTCGCCAAGGAGTACGCGCAGGGCTGCCTTGAGCGCACCGGCGCCGCCATGCTGTCCCAGATGACCACGGCGAACACTGCCCGCGACATCGACGTCATCCGCGCCGCGCTCGGTGAGAAGAAGCTCAACTACCTCGGCGTGTCGTACGGGACCTACCTCGGCGCCGTCTACGCCACGCTGTTCCCGACACACGTACGCCGAATGATCGTGGACAGCGTCGTCAACCCGGCCCGGGACCAGATCTGGTACCAGAACAACCTGGACCAGGACGTGGCCTTCCAGGGCCGCTGGGACGACTGGAAGGCGTGGGTCGCCAAGTACGACTCCGTCTACCACATCGGCGACACGCCCAAGAAGGTCCAGGCCCAGTGGGACGCGCTCCGCGCAACCGCGAAGCAGAAGCCCATCGGCGGCGTTGTCGGCCCGGCGGAGCTGCTGGGCTTCTTCCAGAGCGCCCCGTACTACGACTCCTCCTGGGCCACCGTGGCCGGGGTGTGGAGCAAGTACCTCGCCGGTGACACCCAGGCCCTCGTCGACGCGGCCGGCCCCGACATGACCGACACCGCGGGCAACATCTCCTCGGAGAACGGCAACGCCGTCTACACCGCCGTCGAGTGCACCGACGCCAAGTGGCCGACCAGTTGGCAGAAGTGGGACCGCGACAACACCGCGCTCAACGCCAAGTACCCCTTCCTCACCTGGTCCAACGCCTGGATGAACCTCCCCTGCGCCACGTGGGGCGTCCCCCAGCAGACCCCGGTGGACGTGCGCACCCACCACGGCCTGCCGAAGGTCCTCATCGTCCAGAGCACCCGCGACGCCGCCACCCCCTACTCCGGCGGCGTCGAACTCCACCACCGCCTCAAGGGATCCGAGCTCATCACCGAGAAGGACGCCGGCTCCCACGGCGTCACCGGCCTCGTCAACCCCTGCATCAACGACCGCGTCAACTCCTACCTCCTCAGCGGCACCCTCGACGGCCACGACGTCGAATGCGCCGCCCACGCCGCTCCGGTGCCGGCCACGAGCTGACCCAGGACCGCCTGGACCTGAGATACGGACGGTGCCGCACCCCGGAACCCCGGGGTGCGGCACCGGAGGCGAGCCTCGACGCCTTCCTCACTGGCCTCGACGGCTGGCTCTGATCCCAAGGTCCGTACGCCATCAGCCGACCCGGATGCCCGTGGTCCCCTCGCTCCCGTCGCCGGTGTTGACCGTGCCGCGGGGCTCGAACATCAGGATCCGGGTGCCCTGGTCGGCGTGCGGGCGGTGCGGGGTGCCCTTGGGGACCGTGTAGACATCCAGCGGGTCCAGCGTCACCGTCCCGTGGGGCAACTCCAGGCGCAGCCGTCCGGCGAGGACGAGGAAGAACTCGTCGGTGTCCGCGTGGATATGCTCGTCGAAGTCGCCCTCGACGTTGGCGACCTTGACGTCGTAGTCGTTGACCTCCGCGAGGACGTGGGGGAGCCACTTCTCCGGTACTGCGTCCATCACGGTGCTGATGTTCAGCTTGTTGTCGCTCATACCGCTGCTACCTCCGAAATAGATTCCAGCCTCGGTTGCGCGATCCGTACGTAGTCCTTCGCGGACAGCGCCAGAGAGCGGTCGAGACGGGCCGCGTTGTTGATCTCCTCGTGCTCCAGCAGGGCCGGGTCGACCACCGGCTCGAGCCGCTCGTCGTGCTCGCCCATACCCGCTACCCGCCTACAGCTCGTCGTGGATCGTGCGCCTGACCTCGTCGATACGGTCCTCGTCACGCCGGTAGAAGACCCACTGCTTGATCCGGGTCCCGTGGATCAGTCCGGTGCGCGACAGGGCCTTCAGATGCTCACCCGCGACCGGTTGGCTCACGCCGAGCTTCTCGGCGATGAAGAGCCCGCACACCCCGTCGCGCACCAGGTCGCCGTCCGTCTGCGGCGGGAAGTGGCGGACCGGGTCCTTGAGCCATTCCAGGATCTGCAGCCGGCGCTCGCTGGCGAGGGCTTTGAGTACGTCGACAGGGAGCACGATTAGCCAGTTTGCTAATTGCCTATACGGATGTCAAGGGCGCCCGGCGAGCCAGCGGTCCTCGGCGGCATAGTCGAACGGATCGCCCTGCGTCTTCGCCCGCTCCGCCAGGACGGGGAACACCTCACGCCAGTCGCGCTCGCGCAGGGCGTGCACAGTCCAGGCGATCGTGGCCGGCAGCGAGTCCTCGTACGTCGTCACCGCCCGGTAGTCCAGCTCGCGCTCCGCTGCGGCCATGCCGAACACCAGCGGTCGGGGCACCGACCACCCGCTCTCGCCGACATGGTCCACCGGGGGCGGTCCGTCCACGAGGATCGTCTCGCACGAGTATTCCATCGCGGCATCGATCGCCGCGCCGATCTCCGCCACGGTCGGGGTGCGCGGATCGACGGCGTTGAGAACCCGGGAGCCCGGCTTGCGCGCCGCGAGCCGCACCAGTTCGGCGATGTTGGAAGAGCTCGCGGGACTGAAGCGGCTCTCGCCGCCCCATGCGAGCACCCGCACGGGCCGCTTGTCCAGCACCCGCTTGATGAACCACAGCTCGCGCAGCGTCGGGCTGTACGGTCCGTGGATGGCGCCCGCCCGCAGCAGCGTCGTGGGCAGCCGGTCGCCCGCCGCGAGCAACTCCCGCTCCAGGGCGACCTTCTTCGTGCCGTAGCTGAGGTCGCTCGGTGCCACGGTCCGGTACGTCTCCGGAACCGGCACGGGGTATTCCGGGAAGCCGTCCGGCTGATCCTGCGTGTCGAAGCTGCGGCCGCGCTCGTCCTCGTACACGGCCGCGCTGGAGATGACGACCGCCGAGCCGATCCGGTCCGCCAGGCCCAGCAACTGCTGGGCGTGGCCCGCGTCGTATGCGACGCAGTCCAGCAGCACATCGCAGCCGTCGCCGAGCGCCGCCGTCAGTGCTTCGCTGTCCCCCCGGTCCACGCGTACGCTCCGTACGCCTTCCGGCCAGGCCTCGTCGCCGCCTCCGCCGCGTGAGGCCGCCCGCACCTCCCAGCCGTCCTCGGCGAGGGCGCGCACCGCCGCCCGCCCGATCTGCCCGGTCGCCCCGATCACGAACGCCGATCCTGTCGCACCTGCTGAGCTCGCTGTCTCTGTCATACGCCGGACGCTACGGGCGATCACCGCCCGCTCCCAGCGACGTTCGCCCTGCGCTGATCCGCCGTCAGCGCAAAGTGCCGCCGGTCAGGGCAGCATCCAGGACAGCGCGGCCGTGGACTGGAGCCACACCAGCAGACAGAGGAAGACGAGCATCCCGGCGCTGTAGCCGACCACCCGGCGGAAGATCCGCCCCTCCTGGCCGTGCAGATGGGCCGCCGCGGCCACGATCGCCAGGTTCTGCGGGGAGACCATCTTGCCCAGGACACCACCCGAGCTGTTCGCGGCCGCCAGCAGCGTGGGGGACAGGCCGGCGCCCTTCGCGGCCGTCACCTGCAGGGTGCCGAACAGCGCGTTGGAGGAGGTGTCGGAACCGGTGATCGCGGTGCCGATCCAGCCGAGTACGGGGGAGAGCACCGCCAGGATCACGGTAGCGCTGGCGAGGGCGTGGCCGATGGTGGCCGTCTGCCCGGACAGGTTCATCACATACGCGAGCCCCAGCACGCACGCCACCGTGGCGATGGCGGGCGCGAGCTGCCGCAGGTTCGCACCGTACGCCCGCACAGCCGGGCCCGGGCGGACGCCCAGAACCACCGCCGAGATCACCCCGGCCAGGAGGAGCAGGGTGCCCCCGGCCGGCAGCCAGTTGAAGTTGTACGTGCTGAAGCTGACCGGCTTGCCGGCCGCGTTGACCACATACAGCCCCGGCCAGGCGAAGGCGTGCACGCCCTTGGCCAGCAGCTCCTTCGCCGCCGGGATCTGGGCGACGGAGAAGACGGCGATGATCGCGGCGTACGGAGCATAGGCGCGTACGACCTCCGCGGGAGCGTCGGTCACCGGCGGCGTGGCCCGGACTGTGGTGAGCGTGGCGCCCGCATCTGCTTCCGCTTCCGTAGCGCCGCCGCCGCCGTCGGCGCCCGGCGGCTCGTCGGCGGACGCCTCGCGGGTGCGGCGTGCGTGCGGCAGCCGGGTCCAGCCGACCAGCACCGCCGCCGAGGCGAGCGCGGCAACGATGTCGGTGAGCTCCACGGGCCCGTACGAGGCGCAGGCGAACTGGGCGATGCCGAACACCAGCCCGCCCAGCAGCGCGGGCTGCCAGGTCTCCCGCAGCCCGCGCCGTCCGTCCACGATGAAGACCAGGACCAGCGGCACCAGCACCGCGAGCACCGGGGTCTGCCGCCCGATCGTGGCGCCGAGGTCGCGCACCGAGTAGCCGGTGACATTGGACAGGGTGATGACGGGCGTGGCGATGGCCCCGTACGCGACCGGCGCGGTGTTGGCGACCAGCGCGACCACCGCCGCGCGCAGCGGGGTGAAGCCGACGGCGATGAGCATGACCGAGGTGACGGCGACGGGGGTGCCGAAGCCGGCCAGTGCCTCGAGGAGGGCGCCGAAGCAGAAGGCGATGACGACGGCCTGCAGCCGCTGGTCGTCGGAGACTCTGCCGAAGGAGCGGCGCAGGACGTCGAAGTGGCCGCTGTCCACGGTCATCCGGTAGATCCAGAGGGCGTTGACCACGATCCACATGATCGGGAAGAGCCCGAACGCCGCGCCCTCGAGGGCCGCCGACACCGCCTGCCCGGCGGGCATCCCGTAGACCCAGACGGCCAGGACGAGGGCGACCGCGAGCCCTGCGAGCGCGGTCCAGTGGGCGCGCAGCCGCCCGCTGCCGAGCAGGACGAACACCGCCAGCAGAGGCAGGGCCGCGACCACCGACGACCAGAGGCCTGATCCGCCGACGGGGTTGAGCACTTGCTCGTACACGCCAACCATCCCTCTCATTTGAGGAAGTCATGACACATGATTGACACAAGATCGCCGCGAAAACCCTCGACGCCCGCGCACCCGTCCCGGAATACTGCTTCCGCATGCCGGGCACGTCAATGCGGAGGCACAGATGACTTCTTGGGCCGTACCTGATGTCCTCGACCGTTCACGGAGCGTGGCCCCGCCGGGCTGGAGCCGCTGGCTGGTGCCGCCCGCCGCGCTGTCCATCCACCTCGCGATCGGCCAGGCCTACGCCTGGAGCGTCTTCAAGCCGCCGCTGGAGACCTCGCTCCACCTGTCAGGCACACTCAGCGCCCTGCCCTTCCAACTCGCCATCGTCATGCTCGGCCTGTCCGCCGCCTTCGGCGGCACTCTCGTCGAGCGCAACGGCCCGCGCTGGGCGATGTGCGTGTCCCTGATCTGCTTCTCCTCCGGCTTCCTGATCGCCTCGCTCGGCGCCGCCACCCGCCAGTACTGGCTGGTCGTCCTCGGCTACGGCTTCGTCGGCGGGATCGGGCTGGGCGTCGGCTACATCTCGCCGGTCTCCACGCTCATCAAGTGGTTCCCCGACCGGCCCGGCATGGCGACCGGCATCGCCATCATGGGCTTCGGCGGCGGCGCGCTGATCGCCTCGCCCTGGTCCGCCCAGATGCTGAAGTCCTTCGGCCCGGACTCCTCCGGCATCGCGCAGGCCTTCCTCGTCCACGGGCTCGTCTATGCCGTCTTCATGTCGCTGGGCGTCCTGCTGGTGCGCGTACCGCCGGACGGCTGGAAGCCCGCAGGATGGACCGCCCCCGCCCCGTCCACCGTGCGGCCCCTGATCAGCGGCGCCGACGTGTCGGCCCGCAACGCCATCCGTACGCCGCAGTTCTGGTGCCTGTGGGTGCTGCTGTGCTGCAACGTCACGGCAGGCATCGGCATCCTGGAGAAGGCCGCCCCCATGGTGACGGACTTCTTCTCCGGCACCTCGGCGCCCGTCGGCATCTCGGCGGCCGCCGGCTTCGTCGCCGTGCTCTCGCTCGCCAACATGTCGGGCCGCTTCGTCTGGTCCAGCACCTCCGACCTGATCGGCCGCAAGAACGTCTACCGCCTCTACCTCGGCGCGGGCGCCCTCAGCTACCTCGTCATCGCGATCGCGGGTAACGCGTCCAAGCCGCTGTTCATCCTCTGCACGATGCTCATCCTGTCCTTCTACGGAGGCGGGTTCGCCACCATCCCCGCCTATCTCAAGGACCTCTTCGGCACCTACCAGGTCGGCGCCATCCACGGCCGGCTGCTCACCGCCTGGTCCACCGCCGGCGTCCTCGGCCCGCTCATCGTCAACGCCGTCGCCGACGCCCAGAAGTCGGCCGGGCGTACCGGCCCCGCGCTGTACACCGTGTCCGTCTACATCATGGTCGGCCTGCTGGTCGTCGGCTTCGTCGCCAACGAACTCGTACGGCCCGTCAACCCCCGCTTCCACGAGCCGACCGCCCCCGACGCGCCCGCCCGCGCCGCCGTCACCGAAGGAGGGGCCGCCGCATGAGCACCCCCGTCAAGGACCGCCGCCCGCTGATCGTGCTGGCGTGGCTCTGGGTCGGACTGCCCTTCGCCTACGGCCTGTACGAGCTGGGTCTGAAGGTCGCCAAGCTCTTCAGCGGCTGACCGGGCCCTTGGCCCTGGCCTTGGCCGCCTTGGCTTTGGCGGCCTTGGCCTCCTCCGCCTTGACGTCCGTGGCGTAGCGGTCGACGTACTCCTGCCCGGACATGCCGAGGATCGCGTACATGATCTCGTCGGTGACCGACCGCACCACGAAGCGCTCGCCATCCATCCCGGAGAACCGCGAGAACTCCAGTGGCTTCCCGAAGCGGATCGTCACCCGCCGGATCCGCGGCACGACCCGGCCCGCCGGCTGGATCTCGAACGTGCCCACCATCGCGCACGGGATCACCGGCACCTGGGCGGCGAGCGCCATCTTCGCGACCCCGACCCGCCCCTTGTAGAGCCGCCCGTCGTGCGACCGGGTGCCCTCCGGGTAGATGCCCAGCAGCTCACCGCGCCCCAGCACCCCCAGGCCTTCCCGGAGCGCGTTCTCGCCCGCCTTGCCGCCCGAGCGGTCCACCGGGATCTGACCCGCGCTGCGGAAGAACGCCGCGACCAGCCGGCCCTTGATCCCCGGACCGGTGAAGTACTCCTGCTTGGCCAGGAAGGTGATCCGGCGCGGCAGGATCGCCGGCATCAGAAAGTGGTCGGAGAAGGACAGGTGGTTGCCCGCGATGATCGCCGCACCCTCGTCCGGGATGTTCTCCAGCCCCTCGATCCTGGGCCGGAACAGCAGCCGCAGCAGCGGCCCGAGCAGTACGTATTTCAGCACGCGGTAGAACATGGCAGGCGCCTCCCCTGGATCCGTGCGGGAGTACGCCCCGCCCACGCTGACGGGCAGGGTAGTGCGTGAACCTGGGTGACGCGACGGGGCCGTGCAGGCCCGCCGTGTGCCGGGCGGCTCAGCGCGGCACCTTGATCGCGAGTACGCCGGCCGTCGTGACCCCCAGCACCACCCACGCGAACCACAGCCAGCCGTTCGCTCCGAGCACCACGGTGTACGCGGTGATCGCCACCAGGCATGCCATGGTGCATACCGCCATCGCCTTCGCCGCCGGCTGCATCGGTGCCCTCCTCCCCGCGGCCACAGGGCCACCGGGCTTCCATGGTCGCCCTCCGCGCGCCCGGGCGCCACTGCCGTGCAGCGAGAGACTGCCGGGCTACCAGTCGCCGTCGGTGACCTGACCGCCGTTGTCGTCCTTGAGCTTGTGGACCTGGCCGGGCTGCGGTTCCGCCCAGGGCTGCTCGTCGTCGCCCAGCCAGTCGCCGACCGGCTTGACCCCGGTCAGCGGGCCGGCTGCCGGCAGATCCTCCGCGTCGGCGTCGTAGTAGTCGAACCACGGCAGACCCGCCGCGGTGTACGCGGCCCGGTCCACCGGCGATGTCGGCGGGGCCTCACCGGTGATCTGCCGCCACTGCGGCGCGGTCGCCAGGTGGACGAAGACCCGGCCCGAAGCGCGCTCCCGCCAGTCGGACAGCGGCCGGTCGTCCCGGTAGACCTCCTGCCGCATACGTCCGCCCGCGCCCAGACCGATCGCGGGCGCCGGGCGGCCCAGACCGCGCGACGGCCCCGCCGGTGCGGCGGGCGCGGCCGCCATCGGCATCGCGGCGCCGTACGCCGTCTCGTCGCCCGCCACCCCCCACGTCCCCCGGCGGCG
>NZ_RJVR01000335.1 GCF_003999195.1 Streptomyces soli | reverse complement strand
TGAGTACATCAGGGGCAGCAGCTCGCCACGGGCCCGCCCGTCACCGTGCTCCCCGGACATCGAGCCGCCGTGCGACGCCACCAACTCCGCCGCGTCCAACAGGAAGGCACGGAAGACCTTCCGGCCACCCGGCCGCTCCAGCGGGAAGTCGATCCGTACGTGCACGCAGCCGTCACCGAAATGCCCGTACGGCACGCCGGTCAGACCATGGGCCGCCATCAGCGCTTCGAACTCCCGCAGGTACACGCCCAGCCTCTCGGGCGGTACGGCCGCGTCCTCCCAGCCGGCGTGCGCACTGCGGCCGCCCACCGGCCGCGCCGCGAGGCCGGCGCCGTCCTCACGGATCCGCCACAACGCCACTGCCTCGGCCGGGGCCGTAACAAGCCGGGAATCGAGGGCTGCGGAATCGTCGATCAACGCCGCTGCCGCAGAGCCGAGTTCCCCCGCGTCGGCGCCGGCCAGCTCCACCAGCAGCCAGCCGCCGCCCCGCGGCATGGCGGGCAGCGACGCGGGCCCCCGTCGCGCGGCCACCACCTCGGTGATCCGCGCGTCCAGGCCCTCGACCGCCACCGGCGCATGCGACAGCAGAGCCGGCACCGCGTCAGCCGCCGCGGCCATGTCGGGGTAGCCCAGCACGACCAGGACCGTGGCCGCGGGGGTACGCACCAGGCGTACCGTCGCGCCGAGCAGGATGGCGAGCGTCCCCTCCGTGCCGACCAGGGCTCGGGAGACGTCGAACCCGCGCTCGGGGAGCAGATGCTCCAGTGAATAGCCGGACACCTGCCGCCCGAACCGGCCCAGTTCGGTACGGATCGCCGCGAGATTGCCGGCGACCACCTCCTTGAGTGCGGACAGGGTGGGGGAGGAGCCGGCGGCGGCCGGCGACGCCAGGTCCAGCCGTTCCCCGCCACCGGTGACCACGTCCAACGCCACCACGTTGTCCGAGGTGCGGCCGTAGCCGAGCGCGCGCGAGCCGCAGGCGTTGTTGCCGATCATGCCGCCGATCGTGCACCGGGTATGCGTCGACGGATCGGGCCCGAAACGCAGGCCGTGCGGGCCGGCCGCGGCCTGCAGCCGGCTGAGAACCACACCGGGGTCGACCTCGGCTGTGGCCCGCTCCGGGTCGATCGCACGGATACGCGACAGGTGCCGCGAGAACTCCAGCACCAGGCCGGAGCCAACCGCATTGCCCGCGATGGAGGTACCGGCCCCGCGTGCCGTCACCGGCACCCCCAGGGAGCGGCACACCTCCATCGCACCGATGACCTCGTCCGCCGACCTGGGGAAGGCGACCGCGGCCGGAACCACCCGGTAGAGCGAGGCATCGGTCGAGTACTCGGCCCGGCGCCGGGTCGAGACGTCGACCTCGCGCAGACCGGCACGCCGCAGAGCGGCCGACAGCTCGGTGGAATCAGCCACGTCGGACATGCGCACCTTCCGGGTCGGCCAGGGAGCCGGCGGCGCGGACGAGCGCTGCGGTGGCCGGCGATCGGGACTGCTGCGGCCAGGCGATGGCCAAGGTTGCGGGCGGGGCGTCCGGGACGTAGCGGTAGACGACGCCAGGGCGCGGGTACAGCGAGACGACGGATTCGGGCAGCAGAGTGATGATGTCGCCGAGCGCGACGAGCTTGAGCAGCTGGGGGAGGTCGCGGACCCCGTACTCGTCGACGATCTTGTCGAGGTACCGGTGAAGGTCGCCGGGATATGTCGGCTCGGAGACGGGTAGGTCGAGGTCGGCCAGGCTGACGCGATCGCGCGCGGCGAGCGGGTGCGCTGCCGCGAGGGCGACGACGCGTGGCTCGACGGTCACCGTCTCGGCGTCGAGGCCGGTGTGGTCGAACGGTTCGTGGATCAGGGCGGCGTCGGCTTCACCCTGGCGCAGGAGTCGTGGTTGTTCGCCCCATCCGCACAGCCGGACCGCGACCGGTTCGGACGCGGGCTCGGCTGCGTATCTCGCCAGGATTGCTTCCATCAGCCCCGCGTCGCCGTCGGCCTTTACCGCCAGGACCAGCTTCGGCTCCGGGCTGCCCGCGCGCCGTGCTCGCCGTCCGGCCGCCTCGAGGGCGTCCAGCGCGGTCCGGGCCTCCGCGAGCAGTACGGTCCCGGCCTGGGTCAGCGCGACGGTGTGCGTGGTTCGCTCGAACAGGGTGACGCCCAGCTCTGCCTCGAGCTTCCGGATCGTCCGGGACAGGGGTGGCGAGGAGATGCTCAGCCGCTCGGCCGCGCGGGCGAAGTTGAGCTCTTCGGCGACAGCGACGAAGTAGCGCAGTGGTCGGGACTCCATGACCTCCACCCTTCGTTCGGTCTTGCCCTGAGGGTAACAACCGGGAGCAGTTTGATCCTTCAGGTCGCGGCGTGCACCTCCGCGTATCCTGACGGTCCGCAGGGACGACGGCGAACCGGTAGGCAGACACCTGGCTGTCATACCTCGCGGTTATCGGCTCGCTCGCGGGCCGAGCCTGCGGCTGTCTGAGACCGCGCTGGAGGGGGCGCACGGTTGTGACCGACCGATCGGTTGTTTGACCCGCCGGCCTGCTGCTCGCTTGGATGTCACTGGTCGACGTGAGGTTGTTCGGGCGAGACGGCGAGACGGCGAGGGGCGCGCTGGGCATGGTGGTCAGGCGGTCGCTGGGGCGGCAGTTCGAGTGGCTCTGGGCGGCGTTTGCGGTCAGCACGTTCGGCACGTGGCTCGCGTTCGACGCGTTCCCCCTGACCGCGATCCTCGTGCTGCACGCCGGGCCGACCGAGGTGTCGATGCTGGCGGCTGCGGGACTGGCGGTGGGTGCGGCGGTGGCGGTGCCGCTCGGACCGTGGGTGGAGTTCCGCCGCAAGCGGCCGGTGATGGTGGCGATGGACCTGACCCGGTTCGCGGCGGTGATGAGCGTCCCCGCAGCGTTCGTGTTCGGCTGGCTCAGCTTCGCCCAGCTGCTGGTCGTGTCGGTCATCGTCGGCGCGGCCGACATCGCCTTCCGGGCGGCCAGTGGCGCCTGCCTGAAAGCGCTCGTACGGCGGGAGGACCTGCTGGTCGCGAACGGGCGGTTCGAGTCCACGACCTGGACCGCCACCGCGATCGGACCGCCGCTCGGCGGGGCCGCGATCGGGCTGTTCGGCCCGGTGACGACCGTAGCGGCCAACGCGGTCAGCTACCTGTTCTCGGCAGTAGGGATCCGCGCGATCGGCGGGAAGGAGCCGCACCCCGTACGGACCGGTGCACCACGGCTCCGGGTCGGCGACCTGCTCGAAGGGTGGCGTTACATCCTGACCCACCCGGCGCTGCGCCCGCTGTTCTTCAACACGGTCCTGGTCAACGGCCTGATCATGGCGACCTCGCCGCTGGTCGCCGTCCTCATGCTCGGCCGCCTGGGGTTCGCACCCTGGCAGTACGGCCTCGCGTTCGGGGCGCCCTGCGTCGGTGGCCTCATCGGCTCACGACTGGCCCGGCGGCTCGTCGCGCGGTTCGGGCAGCACAGGGTCATGCTCACCGCCGGGGCACTGCGCGCGTGCTGGTCGCTCGGGTTGGCCTTCATCCGCCCCGGCGCCGGCGGGATCGTGCTTGTCATCGCCGTCCAGTTCGGCCTGGTCGCCTGCATGGGCGTGTTCAACCCGGTGTTCGCCACCTACCGGCTCGAGCAAACCGCCACGGACCGAGTCGCCCGCACCCTGTCCGCGTGGTCGGTCACCAGCAACGCCACCATCGCGGCCCTGACCGCCCTGTGGGGCCTGCTGGCCGGCGTCGCCGGCCCCCGCACCGCGATCGCGATCGCCGGCCTCCTCATCCTGACAACCCCGCTTCTGCTTCCCCGGCATGACCGCACGTCACAGCACGAGCGGGAGCTGACCCAAAGCCACACATGACATCGGAAGGCAGACTGCGCCCCGGCCTCGATGCAGGGACCACGGACCGTCATCTCGTCGTTTTCGTTGACGCCGAGGCGGCGGCGGAGGTATATACCAATCACCCTCGAGAGAGCGCTCTCTGGAGCTTTCGGCGCTAACCGAGGCATGCCGGGCACGTCAGGATCCACAGGACCCCACCCTGTTCAGGAGACACCATGCCGAGCAACTTCCTCATGCTGGCGCACCAGCCGCCACCACGGCACCGGCCAAAGCCCCTTCTCGTTTTCGCACTGCTGGTCGCCTTACTGGCGGCCCTCGTCGTCGTAGTCGCCCAGCCCTCCGCCAACGCGGCCGGCACCCTGCTGTCCCAGGGGAAAACGGCCACTGCCTCGTCCGTCGAAGCCCCGGGGACCCCCGCCTCGGCCGCCGTGGACGGCGTCACCACCTCCCGATGGTCCAGCGCCTTCAGCGACCCCCAGTGGCTTCAGGTGGATCTCGGTGCTTCGGCCCAGATCAGCCAGGTGGTGCTCAACTGGGAGGCCGCGTACGCGACCGCCTTCCAGATCCAGACCTCCACCAACGGCACTACCTGGACCTCGATCTACTCCACCACCGCCGGCACCGGCGGCGTGCAGACACTCAACATCACCGGCACCGGCCGGTACGTCCGCATGTACGGCACCACCCGGGCCACCCCGTACGGCTACTCGCTCTGGGAATTCCAGGTCTACGGCACCGGCGGCGGCACACCGACCCCCACCCCCACGCCGACCGGCGACGCCTTCTGGGGTGACACGAGCAGCATCCCGGCCGCCAAGAACGCCATCGAGGTGGCGATCCTCAACCGCACCAACGGCGCCTACCCGGACAGCCAGGTGTACTGGAGCTTCAACGGCCAAACGCACTCCATCGCGGAGCAGCCCTACCTGGACATGCCCGCCAACTCGTCCGGCCGGATGTACTTCTACGTCGGCTCGCCGACCAGTCAGTACTACGACTTCATCGAATTCACCGTCGGCGGCGGCGTGTTCAACGGCAACACCACCCGCGTGGACGCCTGGGGCCTGCCCCTCGCGATGCGCCTGCACTCCGCCGACGGCTACGACGTCCAGGTCGGCGACACCCAGAAGCTCTTCACCGAGTCCCGCACCCAGGTCTTCCAGGACTTCATCAACGCCGTCCCGCAGCAGTTCCAGGTGCTGGCGCAGAGCCAGGCCCCGTACCGGATCATCGCCCCGGGCAGCGACGCGAGCTTCAAGCCGGGCGGGGTGAACGCCAGCTACTTCACCTCCTACGCCCAGTCGGTCGGCGTCAACGAGACCACGCAGTACATCTTCGGCTGCGCCGGCACCATGGCCGGCAACCCCGACATGTGCGCGGCGCTCAACCGGCACGTCGCCGGCCTGCCGTCCTCGAGCCAGTCGGACCCGACCCAGTACTACAAGTCGGCTCCCGCCAACTACTACGCCAAGTTCTGGCACGACAACGGCATCAACGGCCTCGCCTACGGCTTCCCCTACGACGACGTAGCGGGCCAGTCCTCCTTCGTCTCCCACGGCAGCCCGCAGTGGTTGGCGGTGGCCGTCGGCTTCTGACCGAGGCAAGTCCGCTTCGGTTCCCGCCCGTACGCTGCTCGCCGCAGCGCACGGGCGGGGGCTGGACGGGACAGCGGTGCCTCAGGCGCCGCGCAGTCCCGGGATCGCTTCGGTGGCCGGGTCGCCGGGGGTGAGGGGGCGGCGGGCGATGAGTGCCTGGGCGGTTTCCGGGGTGAACCCGGCGGTGGTGGTGAGGATGGCCTGGGCTTGGTCGGCGGGCAGGGTGTTGAACCAGCGGAGGGCGAGCGCGGGCCAGGCCGCGGAGTCGACGGAGCCGAGGAGGCGCAGGCGGGAGATCCCGCCGTCGGGGAAGACGTCGAAGCGGACGTGGGTGACGGCCTCGGTAGCGGTGACGTCGAAGAAGTGCCTGGTGTCGGGCTGCAGCCGGGTCCGGGACAGCAGGGGGAACCACAGGGGGGAGTCGGGCCCCGGCGTTGTGTCGCTGGTCGCGCCGTACAGCGCGCACTCGCCCGAGGCGTTGTTGACGTAGTAAGAGGTGTCGACCTCTATTTGGCGGAGCTGCCCGGGGGCGGCGAGGCTGATGATGGCCCAGTCGTTGCCCGTGCCGCGGCGGCGGCGGGTCTCCCAGCCGTCGCCCATGTGCCGGGCGAGGCCGGGGAGGTTGAGGACGCCGGCGGACGAGTAGAAGGTGTCGCTGCTGAGCTCGACCACCCCGCCGTGTTCGCGGGCGGCCAGGTCGAGGGTGAGGCCGTCGAAGCGGCGGGGGTCCGGGATGACGCGGCCGTGGACGCGGAGCCGGGCGACGCCACCGTCCGGGTGGATGGACAGCCGTACGTGGGTGAAGCGGGCCGGCGCCGTCACGGTGAAGTGGTTGTGGGTGCCGCCGTCCAGCGGGGAGAGAGGAACGATCTCCTCCCAGTTGACGTCGGGTGCGGCGAGTTCCTCGGGTGACGGGTAGCCCTCCACGCCGCAGGCTTCGATGCGGCACTGCTCCGGGTAGTTGCCGGTGAAGAAGCTGGTGTCGACGTCGATGGAGTGGATGACCCCGGGGCTGCCGAGACGGATCAGTGCCCAGTCGTGGCCGGGGGTGCGCCTGCGGCGGGTCTCCCAGCCGTCGACGATCTCCCCCTTGTGGCCGAAGGAGCCGGGGGTGAAGTCCGCGGCGGTGGGGACGATCAGGTTCTCCTTCTCGCCGAAGGATTCGTCGTTCGCCGTGACGACGCTGCCACCGAGGGCACGCGAGGCGAGGTCGATCAGCTGCGGTCGGTGGTCGTCGGTGGGCATCTTGCGGCTACTCCTCTGCGAGAGCTACGGAAGCCGACGCCCCGCCCGCCGATCCGTTAAGGAATGACTGCACACTGCTTAACGCAGGCTACACAGCCCCGACCGTAGTTCGCGTTACGGCCCTGTTAAGCAGCCGCTCGATAGACTCACGGCCATGACGGACCGTACGATCCCCGCCTCCAACGGCCTTGGCGCCGATCTTGGCCACAACATCCGCGTGGCGCGCAACGCGCAGAACATCTCCCTGCGGGAACTGGCCCGCCGTGCGGGCATCAGCGGCAGCGCGTTGTCGCAGATCGAGACGGGCAAGACCCGCCCCACGGTCAAGACGGCCTACGAGATCGCGCGTCAGCTCGGCGTGACGCTCGCCGACCTCTCCGCAGGGGTGCCGAGCCCGGGCGGGTCGGGTGCGCACGCCGCGACCGGGCCGTTCCCGCCGTCGGCCGGTCAGGGGGATGTCGTACGCGACGGCCTGGCGGCCCACATGCGCCAGGCCGTGGAGTTCATCCCGCGCGAAGCCCAGCGGGTCGTGGACCTCCAAGGGGGAGAACAGTTCAGGGTGCTCAGCGGCCACTCCCTGCCAGGGGCTAACTGCCTGCTCCTCACCTACGAACCCGGAGCCGTCTCACCGCCGGGCGAGGAGTTCGTACGCCACGCCGGCCATGAGTTCAACTACCTCGCCGTCGGCCGCCTGGTCATCGAGGTCGGCACCCAGCGGTTCGAGCTGAAGCCCGGCGACACGCTTGCCTTTCCGGCCACGACACCGCACCGCCTGTCCAACCCGTGGGCTGAGACCGCCGAGCTCGTCTGCGTATTCGTCAGCAGCCCGGATTCACGCACCGGGGCGACCACCTGAGCCGTTCGTTCCTGTCGCTCGACAGAAATTAAGGAAGACCTGTTTCGCCTGGGTGACGCATCGGTGTCCGTACCGTACGTCACCCCTCACCGCCGGGCGTCGATGCCGCCAGCGGGGCCTTTGGGCCGTTCACTTAACGCTTCACTCCTGGGCGGAGCCCTGGCGTGATCGCCAACTCCGACGGCCAACTATCTGAATGAATCAGACATTACGTCACTCCGAACAGGTCTGGAACGCCTTGCCAGGCCGTCGGTGACAGGGCTGCGCTGAACTCCTTAACAGCGACGTCATGCCGCTTAACGGGGATGTCATGAATGAGCGCTGAAGTGTGGCCATGCAGGGAGGCTTCGTGACAACGCTCTTTCACAGTGCCCCAGCCGGTGATCGACCATGACGACCTCGACAGTGATTCTGGCCGGACGGCTGCTCACCGCTTCACACCAGGGCACCTCGCACATGATCCCCGACGCCGCACTCGTTATCCAGGACGGGACGGTGCGGTACGCAGGACCGCGTGCGGACCTGCCCGAACTCGACGGTGACGTGGTCGAGATCGACGCCACCGCGTCTCTGGTCATGCCCGGCCTGGTCGACGCTCACCACCACGTCGGCCTCACCCCCACCCAGCTGGGGGTGCCCGACGACGCGCTCGAACTTTGGATCGCCCGCAGGCACGGGCCACCGGCCGTGGATCCCTACCTCGACACCGTGTGCGGCGCCGAGGACCTTCTCGCCGGCGGCGTGACCACCGTCCAGCACCTCAACGGGCGCCTGCGCGGCGACCCCGAGCAGTACGAGGCGGCCGACACGGCCGTGCTGCGGGCGTACGCCGACGTCGGCATGAGGGTGTCCTACTCCCGGGGACTGACCGACCAGAACCGCTTCGTGTACTCCGACGACGAGGAGTTCATCGCCTCGCTCCCGCCGGCCGAGCAGGCGGCGGTGCGCACGCTGACGCCCGCCCGCTACGAAACCCCCGAAGAGCAACTGGCATCGAGTTACACCCGGCTGCGCGAAAAATGGCACGGGGCCGCCGACGGCCGCATCACCATCCAGCTCGCGCCCGCGAACCTGCACTGGTGCAGCGAGGAACTGCTGCTGGCCGCCGCCGAGATCTCCGCGCGCGACGACGTCGGTATGCACATGCACCTCTCCGAAACGCCCTACCAAGAGGTCTACGCCGACCAGCTCTCAGGCGGCCGCACCGCAGTGCGATACCTGCACGAGCGCGGACTGCTGTCCACCCGGCTGACCCTCGGCCACGCCGTGTGGATCGACGATTCCGACATCGACCTGCTGGCCGCCAGCGGCACGCTCGTCTGCCACAACCCCAGCAGCAACCTGAGACTCCGCAGCGGTCTGGCACCCACAGCACTCCTACGGGCGAACGGCGTCCGGCTGGCGCTCGGGATCGACGAGGCGGGTCTCGCCGACGACCGCGACATGTTCAGCGAGATCCGGTTGGCCTGGGCGCTGACACAGGCACCCGGCCAGGACACCACCGCACGCACCACCGCGGCCCACGTACTGGACATGGCCCTGGAGGGCTCGGCGGCCACCACGCCGTTCGCCGGCCGCATCGGCCGCCTGGAACCGGGCTATGCCGCGGACTTCCTGGTGCTGGACTGGGAATCGGTCACCGGCGCCTACCTCGACCCGACGGCCGACCCGATCGACGCGGTCGTACGACGGGCCCGTCCCACCGCCTTACGGCAGGTGTACGTCAACGGCGAGCTCGTCTTCGCGGACGGCCGGACGACCAAGGTCGACGGCTCCGCCATACGCACCGAACTACGCCGCTACCTGGCCGGCCGACAAGGCGCCGAACAGCAGGACCGCCAAGCCGCCGCCGAGGCGCTCGAGGGCGCCGTGGCCCGGTTCTACACCGGCCAACCCTGGCGCGAATGGCGGGAGATCACGGCAGACAGGGCGTCATGGAACAACCGTGCGCCGCGCACGACGACGAGGAAGGGGTCGAAGTGACCGACGACCTGATGAGTCCCAGGATCGGCGCGGGAACCGCCGAGTACGAGTGGATGACCTGGCAGGAGATCGCCGAGGAGGCCCGGCGGGACACTCCCGTGGTCATCTCGGTGGGGGCCACCGAGCAGCACGGCCCGCACCTACCGGTGTCCGCGGACTGGGCGATCCCGCAGGCACTGCTGCGGCTGGCCGCGGCCGAACGGCACTTCGTCGTGGGTCCGGCGCTACGGCTGGGCTATCGCTCCCGTCCCGGCAGCGGTGGCGGCCAGCACTTTCCCGGCACGCTCTCGCTGCGCGCCACCACATTGATGGCGGTGTTGGAGGACGTGCTGAACGAACTCGTGCGCGCGGGCTTCACTCGTATCGTCGTCTACAACTGGCACTTCGAGAATTCCGGATTCGTTTACGAGCCGGCCTTCCTGGTCTCCGAACGGCACCCGCAGGTCAAGATTGTGGTCGTCGAGGAGGGCTTGCCGCGGTTTTCCGAAGAAGATCTGACGGAGCTTTTCCCGGATGGCTTCCCCGGTCTCGATTTGGAACACGCTTCGCTCATCGAGACCTCGCTTTTCGCCTATCTGCGGCCGGGCGCCATCCGGCAGGACCGGATCTGCGACGACGCGCCGCTGCGGCATCCGCCCTATGACGTGGTGCCGATCGACACGACGATGTCCACCGCCAGCGGCGTACTCGCCTCGGCCACCAAGGCCAGCGAGGAGAAGGGGAAGCTGCTGGCCGAGCGGATCACCGAGTACATCCTGGACATCGTCGAGACGGAATTCCCGGCCACGGCGGTCGGCACGACCGACTGAGGCGATAAGCCGAGCCAGGCCGCCCAGCCGTCGCAAGTATCTCCCGGTCAATCGAGCTGTTTGTTGGCACATACCGAAACAGGTTTGGCGCATACGCGCCTGTCGTGTAGGGAGTCACACCGTGGAAATAGGCGCAACGGTCACGACGGGGACCGAGGAAACCGGGCACGGGTCACCACCGGACCTGCTGTCGAAGCTCGAGACGTCGGATTTGCTGGAAGAGGTCGTACCGGAGAGCCGGCGCGACGGTTCGCTGAAAATGACCCTCCTGTGGGTCACGTGCCAGGCCACCGTCGCCAACATGTACACCGGATACCTGGCTCGTTCCGCGGGCATGTCGCTCGGTGACCTGCTGTGGGCCTCGCTGATCGGCGTCGTCGTCATGGTCGGCTACGGCCTGCTGGCGACCAACGTGGGGACCGTCACGGGCCAGCCGCACTCGGTACTGGCCCGGGGAGTCCTCGGGAAGTCCGGGAGCGCCCTGGCGTCGGTGCTGCTCGCCGTCACCGGCCTGGGGTGGTACGGATTCCAGACAGTGTTCCTGGCGCAGCTCTTCAACGGCCTGTTCGGCCTCACCCACCTGCAGGTCTTCTGCGTGCTGTTCGCCCTCGTGATGATCACCAACAACCTGCTCGGGTTCCGTAGTGTCTCCGGCTACGCCCGCATGGCGGCTCCCATCCTGCTGGTGTGGGGTGCGTACACCATCATCAAGGCCGTCGTCTCGGCCTCGGGTCACAACCTGTTCGCCGCTCCTCCTCACGTCCAGCAGACGCAGGGCATCCTCCTCACGGTCGGACTCCTGGTGGGCGCGGCCGTGTACGGCAACGAGCCGGACATGTTCCGGTATGCCCGCCGCGACGGCGGCCGCAACGTCGTGGCGCTGGTCGTCGGCTACGCGCTGGGGATGCTGGTCTTCCCCGTGGCGGGCTACCTCATGGCCGAGCTCTCCAGCGCGACGACGCTGGGTGCCACGATGCACTTCTTCACCACGTTCTCGATGTTCGGACTCACGGCGCTGGCCGTCGTGGTGTTCGCCATGAACGTGGTCGCTGTCAACGACGCCAACCTCTACGAGGCGGTCAACGCCGTGCAGAACTTCCTCCGCGGCCGGCGGCGGATCGAGACCATCCTCGCACTCGGTGTCGTCGCCGCGGCGGTCGCGGCATTCATGGAGCGGTCGTCCTCACTGCAGAGCAACTTCTTCATCGTGGCCAACATGTGCGCGGTGTTCCTGCCGTGCGCGACCATCGTCATGGCGATCGACGTCTTCCTCCTGGAACGGCTGTCGGGCTGCCGCCGACCCGCCGGAGAAGACGGCGCCGCCAGAGCCGTGACGTCCTGGGCGGCAGCCTCACCGGGCAATGTGGCAGGGATCGTGGCGATCCTCGCCGGGCTTGTGGTCGGAGCCGTCACCGGTGGACTCATTCCGGGTACGTCGGGCTTCGGCAAGACCAACGTGGGACTGCCCTCCGTGGAGGCGTGGGCCACCACCATCGTCATCTACCTGGCGGCCATGCTCCTGGCCCGCACCCTCTCCTCCTACCGTGCCAAGCAGGTCCTGCTCGGTCTGCCGGCAGCCGAGACGGCGAGCGCCTGATCATGGCAGTAGGGGGATCGAATCCTCTGGTCGACGTCCATGTTCATCTCTACCCGAACGTGGACGCCGGCCGGCAGGCAAAGGACAGCTACGTCATCTGGGAGTACGGCGACGATCCCGGCGTGGAGTTCGCCGCCGCCGCGGGCGACCTCGCCGACCTGGCGGCCACCTACGGACAGGCCGGCTTCGACCGGGCCGTCGTCGTCCATCTCTTCGACACCGCCCTGGCCCGTACCGTAGCGATGGCCCGGCCGGCCCCGGGCCGCCGTTCTCCGGAGGAACCGGCCGACATCACCGAGGCGGTAGCCGCCGCCATGCGGGCGTCCAACCGCTGGGCAGCCGAGACCGCCCGGAACAACCCACTGGTGGAGGTGCTGGTCAGCCTCGACCCGACGGTGCTCACCCGGCGGGAGATCGTGGATCACCTGACGGAGCTCGCCGACGCGGGCGTGCGGGGCGTCAAACTGCACCCGGTGGCCCAGGGGCTTCTGCCCAACGACCCCCGGCTGCACGCCATCTACGACATCTGCAGCGACGCCGCACTGGTCGTCCTGTCACACTCCGGTCCCGGCCACCGTGGCGACGCATCGGCGCGGCCCAGCGAGTTCGGCCCGGTGCTGGGCCGGTGGCCGAACCTGCGCCTGATCCTGGCCCACCTGGGCGGAGCGAGCTGGCGGGAAACCGCCGAACTGGCCGACACTTACCCCCAGGTCGCCTTCGACCTCTCCGAGATCATCGAATGGACCGGTGCCCCCAACGCCCCGTCGACGACCGAACTGGCCGAACTGGTCAGGCACATCGGAGCCGATCGCGTGATGCTCGGCTCCGACTTCCCCTGGTACGACCCGGTGCGCACGGCGGACCGGGTGGACGGCCTGCCCGGCCTCGGCGCCGGGGAACGGGCGGCGATCCTCGGCGGGACAGCCGTCCGCCTGCTGGATCTGGAGCGGTGATGGACCACGTGGTGTCGCTGGCACAGCGTCTGGTTCGTACCCCGAGCCCCTCGGGGCAGGAACGCGCTGCCGTCGAACTGCTCGCCGACAGCATGCGGGCGTTGGGTTTCGCGGTCCGGATCGACGCGGCGGGAAACGCGATCGGGACGCTCGGCCGCGGCCTGCCCGGCCATCCGCGGGTCGTTATCGACGGTCACGTCGACACGATCCCGCCGCCGGCCTACGGGGACTGGTCCCGCGACCCGTTCGGCGCGGAGATCATCGACGACCGCCTCTACGGTCTCGGCGTATGCGACCAGAAGGCCTCACTGGCGGCGGCGGTCGCAGGACTCGGCTCGATGGCTCAGCAGTTCGCCGCGTCACCGGGCCTGGTGGCACTGGTCGCCAGCGTCAGCGAGGAGTTCATGGAGGGCGCGGCGCTGGCATACGCGCTCGACGTACTGCGGCCGACGTGCGTGGTGATCACCGAGCCGAGCGAGTTGAAGCTTGTGGTCGGGCACCGGGGACGGGCCAAATTCCAGGTCGAGATCGGGGGCCGCTCCGCCCATGCGGCCCGCGCCACGGACGGCGTGAACGCGGTGGAGGCGCTGACCGATCTGCTCGTCGAGCTGCGGCGGGCACCGCGCCCCCACCATTCCAGGCTGGGGTACCGGGACATCACCTGCATCGACGTCGTGTCGTCACCCTTCCCTTCCGTGTCGACCGTGCCCGGTCGGGTTCAGGCCCGCTTCGATGTCCGCTTCCTGCCGGAGGACACCGAGAGCGAGCTGCATGCCCTGTTCTCGCACGCCGCAGCCCGGGCGTGGGACAACTGGCCGCAGCCGCCCGTCCTTTCGGTGAGCACCGTCGAGGTGAGCGCACCGACGTACACCGGGCAGGAACTCGCGGTGCGGGAGATCGCGCCGGGGTGGTGGACGGAAGGCCCGCTGGTGGACACCGCCCGCGCGGCGCTGGCGTCCATCGGCCTTTCCGACGCTCCGGGCACGTACTCGTTCTGCACCAACGGATCACTGAGCGCGGGCGTACGGGGGGTTCCGACGATCGGTTTCGGTGTCGGCGAGCAGCACATGGCACATCGGGCTGACGAATACGTCCACGTGGACGCATTGCTGGACGGTGCGCGTGGCTATGCGGCGCTGGCGGCCGCGCTTCTCGAGGACCGGACGACGCCTGATACCTGCCCGTGAACATGGAAGAACGCACTGCACACCTCTGAAAGGACGCATATCAGTGGGCATCCGGAAGAAGATCCGCGCCTCATTGGCCGGGCTCGCGTTGGTGACGCTCGCCGGCTGCGGCAGTTCCTCGACCACCTCTCAGCCGGCGGTGGCGTCATCGAGTACGGACTCTCTGCGGGTGGCGATCAACCCTGGCTTCGTACCGTTCGAGCAGATCGACTCCGGGAAGCTCACCGGGTTCGATGTGGACCTGTCCCAGGCGCTGGCCAGTCGCCTCGGCCGGAAAAACGCGACCTTCGACCAGCTTCCCTTCACGAGCCTGCTGCCGGCCGTGACGTCAGGACGCGATGAGGTCGCCATCTCCGGGATCCTGGACACGGCGGAGCGTCGAAAGCAGGTGTCCTTCTCCAAGCCTTACATCAACGACTCGTTCGTGATCTCCGTGAAGTCGTCGAACAGGTCGGTGAAGGGGATAACCGACCTTGCGAAAGCGGCCATCGCCGTTCAGGTCGGCACCATTCCGGAGGAGTTCGTGAAGGCGAAGCTCCCGCAGGCCAAGATCGTCACGGTCCAGGACACGCCGTCGGCGTTCCAGCTCGTGGCCCAGGGCCGCGCCGACGCCGTCATCACCGACGCCCCCGTGGCGGGTTACTACGTCAAGAAGCTAGGCGGGAGTTTGAAGGTTCTGCCGACCCCGCTCAACTCGGCGCAGCCGATCGCCGTGGTCATGCCGCTGCACAGCAGCACGCTGCAGCAGTCGGTCGACAAGGCGCTGGCGGCGATGGAGGCCGACGGCACGCTCGGCAAGCTGCGCAAGACCTGGTTCGGCACCTCCGACCTGAACGGCGGTGCGTAGGTGTCCGCCGTGGTCGACAACCTGCCGTTCCTCCTCAACGGCTTCGCTATGACGCTCGGCTATGCGGCCGGTGCGCTGGTGTTCGCCATGCTCCTGGGCGGTCTGCTGGGGACGGTGGACTACGCCGTGCATTTGTGGCCCGTGCGCTGGGCGATCCGGGGGTTCGTCGGGCTGTTCCGGAACACTCCGTTCATCGTCCAGCTGTACATCTGGTTCTTCGGCCTGCCCTACGCAGGCGTACAACTCTCCGCCCCGGTCGCCGGGATCCTCGGCCTCGGCCTGTACGGGGCAAGCTATGTGACCGAGATCGTACGTGCCTCGCTGGCGAGCGTCGGCAGGGAGCAGGAGGAGGCCGGGCTCTCGCTGGGCCTCGGTCACCGGGACGTCATCGCCCGCGTCGTATGGCCCCAGGCATTCGCCGGCATGGTGCCCGGGCTGACCAACGAGGCCGTGGCCCTGATCAAGAACACCTCGATGCTCGGATTCATCACGATCACCGAGCTGACCCTGCGCACGCAGCAGGCGATCAGCTCCACCTTCGCCTCGCTGCCCCTCTACCTGACGGCTGGAGCGATGTACCTCATCGTCAACGTGCTGCTGACGCTGCTGGCCCGCCGACTGGAAAAGACCCTGGCACGCGGCGGACGCGGCAGCGCCCTCAACCTGGGATCACGGACGGAGGTGCCTGTCCATGTCTGACAGCAGCGGTCACGGTTCTGCGGAAGTGGTGCTCGACGTCCGGAACATGGAGATGTCCGTCGGCGGTACCACGATCCTTATCGACGTGAGCTTCCAGCTCGAACGCGGACGCACGATCAGCGTCGTGGGTCCGTCCGGGTCCGGGAAGAGCACCCTGCTGCGCTGCCTGAACCGGCTGGAGCGGATATCCAGCGGCTCGGTCCTGCTGGGCGGCGTCCACACCGACGCGCTCCCGGCGCCTGCACTGCGCAGCCGCATAGGCCTGGTCTCGCAGAAGTTCGCGCTGTTCGGCCATCTGGACGCCCTGGCCAACGTGACGCTCGGGCTGCGGCGGACACGGCACTTGTCCAAGCCCGCCGCGGACGAGCAGGCGAGGGAGTGGCTGAACCGGGTGGGGCTGGCCGGCTTGGAGAAGCGCCGCCCTCATGAGCTCTCCGGCGGCCAGCAGCAGCGGGTCGCGATCGCCCGTGCCGCCGCCCTGGAACCGGACGTGCTCCTGCTCGACGAGGTCACCAGCGCGCTCGATCCTGAACTTGTGGAGGAGGTCGAGAACGTGGTCCTCGGGCTCGCCCGCAGCGGCACCTCCCTCGTCGTCGTGACCCACGAGATCCCCTTCGCCGCGAAGGTGGCCGACATCATGCTGATGATGGAGGCCGGCCAGGTGGTGGAAACCGGACCTCCCCAGGACGTCCTGGCCAGCAGCCGGCCTCGCTCACAGCGGTTCTTCGCCCGCCATTTGCGTGGGTGGGGCGACAGCATCACGTCCGTCGGGAGCGCGGGGTGATGGGCGGCGGCGAAGGTCTGCGGATGGATGTCTGGAAGCAGCCATTGCGGCTTGTCCGGCCACTGACGATCTCGCGGTCCACGACGACGCTGGTGGAGAACGTCTTCGTCGCCATCACCATGGCGGGGAAGGTCGGATACGGCGAGGCCGCGCCAGGGCCCTGGCGCGGGGAGCCGATCGAGGCGATCCTGCGCTACCTGGACGGCGCGGTCCTGCTCCTGGGCGACGACCCGTTCGACTCCGATGCGATCCTTACCCGCCTGGACCAGCGACTCGGCGACAATGGGGCCGCGCGCTCAGCCGTCGACATGGCCCTGACCGACCTTGTCGGCAAGCTCGTCGGTGCGCCGGCGTTCCGCCTGATGGGACTGGACGCCACCCGCACCCGCGAGCTCTGCTACACGATCGGGCTCGACTCCGTCGACGAGATGGTCAAGGCGGCGGTGGATGCGGCTTCGAAATTCTCCGCCCTCAAAATCAAGCTGGGCTGCCCCGACGACGCCATCATCGTCCGGGAGATCGCGGCGGCGGTGAATGTGCCTCTACGTGTCGACGCCAACGGCGGCTGGAGCGCCAGACGCACGCTCGACCTTCTTGACGAGGTCCTCGTACCCTGCGGGATCACCCTGCTCGAACAGCCCGTGGCCGCTGCGGATCCGCAGGCCCTTGCCGAGGTCCACGAACGTTCCCCCATCCCCGTCATCGCCGACGAGTCGATCACAGACCTCTCGTCACTGCGGCCCCTCATCGGGAAATGCTCCGGCATCGACATCAAACTCACCAAGTGCGGCGGCATGCGGGAGGCTCTTCGCCTCATCCACGCCGCCCGAGCGGTCGACCTGTCGGTCATGATCGGCTGTGAGGTGGAGACCTCCCTGTCCATCACGGCTGCCGCGATCCTCACCTGCCTGGCCGACTACGCGGACCTCGACCTGCACCTCTGGCTGCAGAACGACCCCTTCGCCGGTGCCGGCCTCCGCGACGGACGATTCGTACTGCCCGACGGCCCCGGCATCGGTGCCGAGCCGACCCCCGCTCTGCGGCCCCCGGGGCAGTCGCTGCGATGACTTGGCAGTACGCACATCCGCCAGCGACGCTCGTTTTGTACCGCAGCTTAGAGGCCGCGCGAACAGGTGGGGTGGGTGAAGGAGCGGGGCGAGGAGCAAGTCTGGCAATGCGGTGGGGGTCCCCCCAGACTCCGTCCGGGAGGACCCCCACCCAGCCGCCAGGCTGGGGGACGTCGTCGACCGACGACAACGCCGCCAGGCGAGAGCCATCGGCACGCGACGCCGCCCCACCTGTTCGCGCGGCCTCTTACGCGGCTACTTGAGGAATTAATGGTTGGTATCTGCGGGCGGGAAGAAGCCGCGTAGCGGTCGGTTGGAAGCGAACGAAGACCGCGCGACGGTATCGGGGAGATCCGAGACGTTGGCGCCTCCACGGCGCTGCGACACTCGACGCTGCGCTGTGGACGGAGTGGACTGTGCAGCTAGCCTGCTGCAATGCGAAGCCTGATCGTGCGAGATTCAGGGCGAAGCGCAAACTCAGGCCACACATCCGGTCCACAGGCCCGTGAGCCAAGCCCGTGCTGGGCCGCATCGACGATCAGGTGACTCGTCGTCGAATCCGGAAGCTCAAATGGGTGTCCAGCTTGCGCGATCTGCTGTGGGGTGTGGCGGCTGAGCGTGAAGCCGGGGCGACGTCCGTGCGTGTCTGGGAATGTCACGATGCGCAGCACCTTGGTGCCGGCACTCGTCAGCGCCAGCTGTCGCAGCTGGGAGCGGTGCCCAGTCTCCTGGGGTCGCGCGTAGTCGACGGAGAGGTCGCGGATGGTGGAGGAGAAACGGCCGGTGCGTGCCGCGCGGAGACTGTCAGGGTAGGACTCGAGCGGGCCAAGGCCGAACCACTCGGCGCCATCGACGGGAGCCGCGCCATCGGGCAGATCGAAACGAATCCCGATCCGCGGCCACACGCTCAGCCAACCGCTCGAGGGCTCGATTTCCACACGCAGCTCGAGTTCGTCGCCCTCAAGCGACCAGACAGACTCCACAATCACCGACAAGGCGGAGTTCGCCGTGGAGACTTTGGCGATCGTTCGCAGGGCTTCCGCGGTGCGCTCCACGGACACGAGCCGCGTGGTCAGCCGGTCGAGACCGTCGCCACGCCACAGTTCAGCACTAGAAACCCCGGCGATGCTGGCGTCGCTCTCCTCAACTTCTTGGGACGCGCCTTCATCGTTGTCGGTCGGGGCACGAAACAGTTCCAACCGCGGGCCGGCCACAGCGCGGCCGGCGAGGCGCACGAGGGACCCGTCAATGAACTCGGCGATTCCAAGCGTCAGCGTTCCGTCGCTCTGCCGCCAATTGGTTTCGGGTCGGACAGCAGGCGCGGGACGACGCGTCGAACGGTCCAGCTGGGCGGTCGCGATCACATGCCCGTCGCGCGCCCAGGCAGTCCCAGCCGCCAATACCGCATCAATGGTGAGCCACGTTTCCGAGTCTTGCGACACCGGGATCCGTGGAAGCGGCACACGCGCCGACTCGCCTGCCGCGACGACGGGGACCTCCATATCCCCAGAATCCACGAGTATCCCGTCGTGCTCGACGCGCCAGCGGAAGTGCAGGTCAGACGTGTCAGCCGAGTGCCGCAGGTTTGTCATCGCAACGTCGTCACCGTCGAAGGTGAAGCGGACCGGCTGCACGACTGCCTTGTACTCGTAAAGGCTGGGAGTCGGGACGTCGTTGCTCAACAGCATTCCGTCCATCACGAAGTTGCCGTCGTGTATGACCTCTCCGAAGTCGCCACCGTACGCGTAGTAGGGCGTACCATCCGGGGTCGTCGCCAGGATGCCGTGATCGCGCCATTCCCAGACGAAGCCGCCGTGCAGCCGCGGATGCTCGTGCACAAGCGCCTCGTACTGGTCGAGCGCTCCCGGCCCGTTGCCCATCGCGTGGGCGTACTCGCAGAGCAGGAACGGCTTGGTGCGCTGCCGAGCGCCCTGCGCGGGAGTGCAGTTCAGCAGCGGCGCGCGTGAGCCGTCGATGCCGATCTGCTCGGTCTCGAGGACCGACGAGTACATACGCGAGTAGATGTCGGTGTATTCGCCGGCGTGGTCACCTTCGTAGTGCACAGGTCGCCCGGCGTCGCGGGCGTGGACCCACGCGGACATCGCGGCGAGGTTGCTGCCGGTTCCCGCTTCGTTGCCGAGCGACCAGATCACGACACTGGGATGGTTCTTGTCGCGTTCGACGGTGCGCTGGATGCGGTCGAGGTACGCCTCACGCCACGCCGGGTCATCGCTCGGGTTGCCGGCCCAGTCGACTTTGTCGAAGCCGTGCGTCTCGAGATCGCATTCGAGGACGACCCAGAAACCGAGTTCGTCGGCAAGGTCGAGCAGTCGTGGATGCGGCGGGTAGTGGCTGGTGCGGATCGCGTTCACGTTGAACCGCTTCATGCGGGCCAGGTCTTCGCGGGCGTGCTCCTCGTCGAAGACACGGCCGCGCTCGGGGTGGGTCTCGTGGCGGTTCATCCCGTGGAACACCACGCGGCGGCCGTTGACCAGGAACTGGTCGCCGCGGATCTCGACCGTGCGGAAGCCCACCCGCATGGCGATGCTCTCCGCGGCCGTCGACACGGTGACGTCGTACAGCCGGGGCTGCTCCGCAGACCAGGGCTCCACGCCGTCGACGTCGAACGGGGCCACGTCGGCCGCCGTCGCCCAGACCTGCTCGATGCCGAGTTCGGGGAGGCGAAGGGTGACCGGGAACGCCGCCGCGTCGGCGGTGACCTCCGTCTCGACCTGTCCGTGCCCATTCTCGAACCCGGTTCGCAGCCAGACGTCCTCGATGCCTCCGGCCGGCCGTGCGATCACGGTGACATCACGGAAGATGCCTGGCAGCCACCACTGGTCCTGGTCCTCGACATAGCTGGCCGCCGACCACTGGTGCACTCGCACAGCGACGACGTTGTCGCCCGGGCGTACGGACGAGGTCACGTCGAATTCGTGGGTGAGCCGGCTGCCGCTGGCGCTGCCGATCTCGTCGCCGTTCACCCACAGCTTGAAGAGCGACTCGACACCGTCGAACCGCAGCACGACGCGCTCGGCTTCCGACCAGTCGGCGGGCACGTCGAAGTGGCGGCGATAGTCGCCGGTGGGGTTCTCATCCGGGACATGGGGTGGGTCGATCGGGAACGGGAACTGCACGTTCGTGTAGATGGGCCGGCCGTAGGCTCCGTCACCCTGGAGCACCCAGTGGGAGGGCACCGGGATGCTGTCCCAGCCGCTGTCGTCGAAGCCTTCGGCCGCGAAATCCTCTGCCACCGGCACCGTTGGCGACAGACGGAAACGCCAAAGCCCGTTCAGCGAAAGAGAGGGGGCGTCGGAGTGCAGCCACGAGCGCGCCGTGCGCAGCGCGCCACGCCCTGGTGCGGTGTCCGAAACATACGCGGAAAGTTGGGAGGGCACGAGGTCACAACGCTTTCTTGATAACAAAAAGGATCCGAACGCTGGCTACATTCGCCGACTCGAATGATCGGGGCTTGGTTGCCCTCGATCATCGGCATCGTGCGGAGAAGGCCGGCTCTAGGGAAGCGGGGCGAGCTCAGGGTCGTTCGCCTGTGCCGTGGATCGCGAATCTGTCGATGACCGTGAGTTCGTCCTTTTCATGCGGTTGCAGTTGTCTACCGGACCACGACCGTTCGGATCTCCCACGGGCCGAGGGCGAGTTCGAGTCCGTCCGCGACCAGCGTCGAGGAGAGCGGCCGGCCGAGCAGGTCGACCGTGGTGGCTTCTGTGAACGTGCCAGTCACGCGGGCGGTCGATCCCGTGTCGCTCATCGCGGCCAACCGCACCTCGATGCCGGCACCGCGATCGTCGTCGGCGACGCGGCGGATGCTCGAGACGAGGATGTCCGCACCGTCGACCTGCACGCCGGTCGCGTCGGGGGGCAGTTGACCTTCGGCGGGCGCGGTCCCGCGGGCGACCAGCACGTCGTTGCGGAAGTCTTCGGCGAGAGCGACCGCGTTCGCACCCTGCCAGCCGGTCGCCGAGGGCACGACGGCGAAACGGTTCTCGATGCGCACGCCGAGATCCTGTGCGCCCGGTGCGGGGATCTCCGTCGCCGCGGGCTCGTCACGGAGCGGATGGATGTTGACGCTGATCGAGCCGATCGCACGCAGCAGAGTGATGGCGAGTTCGGAGCCGTCGCCGACGAGTTCGTACTCAGTGGCGTGGTCGAGCAGTACGTTGGCGGCGCCGGCCGACACGAACGAACTCGCGGGGAAGGTCGGGATCGGGTATTCGCCCCAGCCGCCCTCGGCGGTGAGCCCACGCTCGGTGACGGCGAACTGCCCGGCGGATGCGGACACGGCCGCCGGCTCGGGCAGCGGCACGTGGAAGCGCAGCCGGTGGTCGGCGGACTGGTTCAGGAACGACGTGGAGACGCGCACGAACGGCTCACCTGCGCGGACCTCCACGAGTGTCTCCACCGGTGTCGGCACGGTCTGGCTGCTGCGTAGGTCGCGCTCGGAGGAGAGTGCGGTGGGCCATTCGTAGACGCGGGTGACACGCATCCTCGAACGCAGCGGGCCGTTCTCGAGGAGTTCGATGGCGACCTCCGTCGGCTCCGACACGAGCACATCCTGTGCTGGCGGAGCGTAGTTGTAACTGTCGCCGCGGTCACCGCCATCGACGAGGCGGCCGACTCCGTGCAGCACGGTGCCGTCGGCCCCGGTCACGTCCAGGGTGCCGTCGGCGGCGATCGCGACCTCGACCAGTCCGTTCGAAAGCGCGCGGGCCGTCGCCGTCGCGGGTGCGGACGTCGTCGACTGCGCGGCAGTCCGGTCGCTCGGTTCGACCCGGAAACTTGCAAGCCCGGAGGCGGGGACGTCCACGGGCACCAGCGCGGTCGCGCGAGCTTCCTCCAGCGTCAGCACCCTCCACTCACCCGGATGCGCGGCGGCCGCGGCAGCCACCTCCCGGCGCAGGATCAGCAGGTCGAACGGTCCGCTGGTCGGCACCTCGGCGAGGTGGAAGACGAGCGACCCCGGGGTGAGTTCGTAAGTGTCGATCAGACGGCCGAAGAGCTCGCGGCGGTGGATGCGGCGCAGCACACGTTCGAGCTGCGAGGCGTCCATGCGCTCGTCGCTGAGTACGGTCGGGGCCTGGGAGATCAGCTGCACCGGGTGCGCCGAGCCGTCGGCGGCGGTCGCGACGAGAACGGTTCCCTCGGGCGGGGCCACGACATCCACCTCGGCCAATGCGGTGCGCGGGAAGGGCAGCGGGTTGGCGACCAGGTAGCCGTCGCTCGGCACCAGGGCGGCGGGCTCGGCGAGGGCCGCGTCCCGGACCGCCCGTGCGGCGTGCGTGGCCTCGGCGAGACGCGCCTCGACCTGATCGGAGGTCTCGTCGGTGCCGGAGCCGACGACCGAGTCGTGCGCGGACGACTCGATGATCTTGTGCCACGCGAGCGAGAGGAACGGCGAGTCGTCGCGCTGGGACCACAGGGCGTTCACCCGCTCGGCGTGGTCGACGGTGCGCTCGGCGACGGCCATGCGCTGCTTGAGCCCGAGCCGCACGGAGAGCACACCCGGGAGAATGTTGCCGCGCACGTGGCTGCGCAGCTCACCGGTGACGACGGCGGAGACCTCGTCGCGCACGTGCTCGCGGATGTACTCGTCGAGCGTCGCGATGGTGATGGCGCGCTCGTCGCTGGATGCACGCCGCAGCCAGGTCGCGAGTTGCGGGTCGGGCGCGTTGTGGTCGGTGCCGGCCATCGCGAGCACCGGGTCGCCACCCCACCGCTCGACCGTCATCTCCGCGTACTCGCCGAGCGCGCGCCTGATCTGGTCGGGCACAAGCAGGACGTCGAGGCCGTTGTCGTATCCGTCGAAGAGGAACTCGGTGCGCACTTCGGAGCCGTCGGGAGCGCGCCAGCGGAAGGCGTGACCCTCGACGGAGCCGGGAACACCGCGCCACAGCGCCGCATGCTCGATTCCGGCGCGCGCCAGGATCTGCGGCATCTGCGCGACGTGGCCGAACATGTCCGGCAGGTAGCCGATGGGCATCGAGCCGCCGAGCTCCGCCGCGGCCGCCCACCCCATCTGCAGGTTGCGCACGATGGTCTCGCCGGAGCAGAGGAACTCGTCGAGCAGGATGAGCCACGGTCCGACGGCGAGCTGGCCGCCGGTGACCAGGGCCACGACTCGATCGCGGTTCTCCGGTCGCATCTCCAGGTAGTCCTCGATCGCGGCCATCTGCCCGTCGACGGTGAACCGGAAGTCCGGGTTCGCCTCGGCTGTCTCCAGCACGGTGTCGAGAGCGGCGACAAGCCGGTGCCGGAACACCTGGAAAGGCTCATACCATTCCCGGTCCCAGTGGAAATGGGGCACGAAGACGGCGGAGTTCTGCATGGGGAGAGGAACCTTCTGTTGGCGGGAGGACGTGGGGGACAGGAGAGCGGCGGTACGGAGTTACTTGAGGGAGCCGGCGGCGAGCCCGGTGCGCCAGAACCGCTGGAGCAGGATGAACACGATGATCACGGGCACGATCGAGACCAGCGAGCCGGTGATCACGGATTCCTGAAGGAGCGGGACACGGGAGGTCTGACCGTTCCACTCGTAGAGGCCGAGCGTGATCGGGAAGAGCGACTCCTTCTGCAGCATCACCATCGGCAGGAAGAAGTTGTTCCAGATGGCGACGAACTGGAACAGGAAGATGGTCACCAGCGACGGCGCCATCAGCTTGATCGCCACCGAGAAGAACGTGCGGAACTCGCCGGCACCGTCCAGGCGCGCCGACTCGAGGATCTCCTCGGGGACGGCGGCGGCGGCGAAGATGCGGGCGAGGTAGACGCCGAACGGGCTGACGATGCTGGGCAGGAACACCGCGAGGTAGGTGTTGACGATCCCGGTCGCCGAGAACAGAAGGAACAGTGGGAGCGCGAGAGCGGTGGTGGGGACGAGGACGCCGCCGAGGATGACGGAGAACAGGAACTCGCGGCCCCGGAACGTGAACTTGGCGAGCGCGTAGCCGCACAGCGCGGAGAGCAGGGTTCCGACGACCGCGCCCAGCACCGCGTAAATCACGCTGTTCAGCGCCCACTGCAGGAAGATGCCGTTGCTCTGGCTGAACAGGGTGCCCAGGTTTTTGAACAGCTGGAAGTGCGAGAACGCCAGCCCGTTGGTGGAGGCGAGGTCGCCCTGCGGTTTCGTCGCCGCGACGATCAGAAAGTAGATCGGCAGCAGGAAGTAGATCGCCAGGACGAACATCAGAGCCATGACGACCGTGCGGCTGACGCGGCTCTCGCGGATCAGGGTCTGGTTGCTCACAGTCCGGCCCTCTTCGAGGTCAGTCGCATGAACCCGAAGCTCAAGACGAAGGTGATGAGGGCGATGACCACGGAGATCGCCGCTGCCTGCTGGTAGTTGTTTCCGGAGGCCACCGCATACGCGAGCATGTTCGGTGTGAACGTGCTCGAGATGTTCGAGGAGATCTGGCGCAGCACGGCCGGCTCGGCGTAGAGCTGCAGCGTGCCGATGATCGAGAACACCGTGGTGAGGATGATCGACGGGGCGATGATCGGGACTTTGATCTTCCACGCGATCGCCCAGTTGCTCGCACCGTCGAGCTTGGCGGCTTCGTAAAGCTCCTGCGGGATCGCCTGCAGTGCCGAGAACATGATCAGCATGTTGTAGCCGGTCCACAGCCAGGTCGAGACGTTCGCCGCCGACCACAGCACGGCGCCCGGGCCGAGGAAGTCGGGGTGGAGGCCGATGCCGTTCAGCAGGTCGATGAGGGGGCTGAGCTGTGGCGAGTAGAGGAACGACCACATGATCGCGGCGATGACGCCGGGCACGGCATACGGCATGAACGCCGTGATGCGGAAGAACGACTTGATCTTCAGCAGGGGAGTGTCGAGCAGCAGCGCCATGATCAGCGCGACGAACAGCATGACCGGCACCTGCACGATGCCGAACAGTCCGATACGCCCGATGCTGGACCAGAACTCGTTGTTCTGGAACACCTGCACGTACTGCTCGAAACCGCCGAAGGTCGTGTACGACGTGCCGTACTGGCCGCCGGTGCGGCGCACGACGAGGAAGCTCTGCCAGAGCGCGTAGCCGATCGGCACCAGGTAGAAGAGCACGAACGGGAGGAAGAACGGAATCAGGAACGCCGCTATGGTGCCCGCCCGAGGGCCGCCGCCGTTGAGACGACGGCGGCCTCCGGTCGCAGCCACCACGCGAGTCGCGCGGGTTGCGATGTCAGTCATGCTGCGGTCACTTGCCTGCCGCAGCCGGGATCGCGAGATCCTTCATCGACTTCAGTGCGCTCGCCTGGGCGGCCGTGAGTGCGTCGCTGAGCGTGCCGTTGCCAGCTGTCGCCTTGGCCATCGCATCCTGAAGCGCCAGGTTCACCGTCTTCTGGGTGGGACCCCAGGAGAAGCTGGTGTCGATCTTCTTGGACGCAGCGGCGAAGACGTCGAAGATCTTCTCGTTGTTGTAGTACGGGACGCCCTGCGAGAGTGCGGGAAGCTTCGAACCGGCGGTGGCCGCCGGGTAGAGGCCGCCCAGCTTGTTCTCCAGCGCGAGGGCTTCCGGGTTGGTGTTCAGCCAGGTGTTGAACTTGACCGACTCGTACAGGTGCGTGCTGCCCTTCATGAACGCGACGGTGGATCCGCCCCAGTCGCCGGACGCGGCGCTCGAGCCCCATGTCGGCATCGGGACGATCGACCACTTGCCGGCCTGGCTGGGCAGGTTGTCGCGCATCATGCTGTAGCCCCAGGCGGCGCCGACGGAGGTGGCGATCTCGTTCTTCTGGAACGCGGCGTACATCTGGGTCGAACCGTTGGCGAGATCGGTGCGAACGAGCTTGTCGCTGATCAGCTTCTGCCAGTAGTCGGCGACCTGCTTGCTCTGGGCGGATGTGACCGAGACCTGCCACTTGCCGCCGGAGTAGTTGTACATCTCGGCGTTGTTCTGCCAGAGGAGTCCGTTGAACCACTCGGCGTTGTTCGGGTCGAAGTACGTGATATCGAGTTTGGGGTCCGCCTTGTGCAGCTTCTGCGCGTCCGCCGCGTACTCGTCCCAGGTCGTCGGGATCGCGACGCCGTACTTCTTGAAGATGTCGGTGCGCACGTACAGGGCCATCGGGCCGGTGTCCTGCGGGAAGGCGTACACGCCGGTGCCGCCGAAGCTCGTCTGCGACCAGGTCCACGGCACGAAGTCCGACTTGGCCGCGGTGGCTGCCGAGCAGGCCGAGGCGTCCACGAAGGCGTTCTGGGTGCGAAGGTCGGGGAGCTCGTCGTAGCCGACCTGCGCAAGGTCCGGCGCCTTGCCCGCCTTGAGGGCGTTGCCGATGGTCCCGTACTGGTCGTTGGAGATGTTCTTCGTCTGAACCTGGATGTTCGGGTTCTCCTTGTTCCACAGGGCGACGACCTGGTCCATTCCCGGAACGGTGTTCCAGTACTGGAGGGTGACTTTGCCCGTCGCGGGCGCACAGGAGGCTGCGGACGCATTACCCGACGGAGCGGGCGACGAGCACCCGGCGAGTACGGCGATACTGGCTGCCGCGGCGACGGCGAGGCGGATGCGCGTGACTGTGTTGCTCATATTTTCCGTTCCAGAGAACGACTAGCGACGGCGCTAGACGGGTCGACGTTGACACCTCAGGCAAGGGGGTTTCCGGCTGCCTTCTGGTTGGAAGGGACAGGACGCAACGGTGTCGGTTCAAGCGCCGAGCGCCGTGGCGGGAATCTGCAAGCCATTATTCGCTCCCGTGAGCGCTCCCGTGAACGTTCACGGGAGCGCTCACGGGAGCATTGTGAATTGTTGGGAAGTGTGCGCTCCGCTGCCGTCGAGTGTCAAGGCTTTCGGGTCACACACGTGTCCAGCAGGTTAAGCGGACCCGCCCAACCGCAGCTCGGCCCGGACGACGAGGTCGTCGGCCCCGAGCGGGTTCACCCCGGTCAGCAGCCGTGCGACCTGGTCGATGGCGAGCGCGCCGAGCTTTCGCGTGTCGAGGGCGACGCTGGAGAGCGGGGGCTCGACGAGCGCACCGAGCTGCAGGCCGTCAAAGCCGATCACGGCGAGATCCTGCGGGACGCTCCTGCCGAGCCGGCGTGCCTCGCGCAGGGCGCCGATCGCGATGATGTCGTTGAAGGTGAAGACCGCGGTGACATCCGGATGGGCGGCGAGCAAGGTTTTGAGCGCCGCTCCGCCGCCGTCGGCCGACTGGTCCGCGCCGACCACCATGCCGGCGTCGATCCCGTACGCCGCCGCGGCCGTCGTGAACCACTCGCGCCGGATGCTCGGCTCGGCGCGGCCGTAGTGGTCGAGCATGCCGATCCGCGTGTGGCCCTCCGCGACCAGGTGCGCGACCGCGGCGTGGACACCCTCCTCACCGTCGATCCGGATCGAGCTGAACCGCGCGCTGTGGTGCTCGCGGCCGATGAGCACCACCGGCATGCCGCGGGTGAACAGCTCGAGTTCGTCCTCCGGGCAACTGAAGTAGCCGACGACTGCGTCCACTTGCGAGCTGATCACCTGCAGTGTGCCGAGTTCCTCTTCGGCCCTGTCCGCGGTGTCGTATACGACAACGTGCCAGCCACGGGCCCGGGCCGCCTCCAGCGCGGCCGCGGCGACCTCGGTGAAGAACGGGTTGAGCAGGTCCGGGATCACCAGCCCGATGGTGGTGGTGTCCTGCCGGACCAGACCGCGGGCGAACCGGCTCGGCCGGTAGCCGAGCGCGCGGGCGGCGTCGAGCACGCGCTGTTTGGTCGAGTCGTCGATCTCGTCCTTGTCGTTCAGCGCCCGCGACACTGTCTGACGGGACACCCCTGCGGATCGGGCGACGTCATGGATCGTGATCCTCCGGGGTTCCGTCCCAGACGACGACACCATCGTGCACCTCCCGCTGCTCGCGGCCGCCGATGCGCCCGCAGGGCCCGAGTATGCACGTGCCGGGCGCGGCGGCGCGAGGTCGGGTCGGCTCAGCCCTGAGGCGGCGGGGACAGCAGCTGCATCAACCGCTGCCACGCCGGGAGGAACCGGCGACGTGGGAGTACATGAGGGTGAGCGTCCCGGGTTGGGCCTTGGCGGGCGCTGGCTGGCGGGCGTCCCAGGCTGCCATGGCGGCGGCGAGGTCGGTGAGCCTCGGGTCGTCGGGATCCCAGTCCAGGGCCTTGTCGCAGGCCAGGTAGAGGCGCTGGAATTCGGGATCGGCGAAGGCCGCGTTCTTGGCGGCGATCCATTCGGGCAGGGACTGCGGGGACAGTGCGGCCACCATGATCCAGACGTCGCGTTCGATGCGTACCAGGACGCCTTGCGCGGCTACGTGGCGGACAACCAGCAACTCGCCCTCACCAACAAGGCCCGCGTCGAGGCCCAGACCGGCGCCGCCCAGGGCGAGGCCGTAGCGGAGATCGAGTTTCAGGACTTCGGCCAGGTCGTCAATGCCCTTGTCCTCAAGGACTACTGACTGAGGACGCCGAGAGGAGCCCGTCGGCGTGGGGGTACCGACGGGCTCCTCGGTCTTCGGTTCACCGGCCACTGAGGGCCGGGGCTCAGGCCGCGGTTCCGGCGAAGGAACGGCCGAGTGCGCGTACGGTCCAGCCGGCCGCCTGCCACCGGTCCACCGGCAAGGCGTTGCGGGCGTCGAGGATCCGGGGGCTGCGCACCGCTGCGGCCAGCGCGTCGGGATCGAGGTCGCGGTACTCCTGCCATTCGGTGAGATGGAGTATCAGGTCGGCCTGCTCGCACGCCTTGTCGATGTCCAGGGCGTAGTCCAGGGTCGGGAACACGGCGCGGGCGTTGTCGATCGCGGCGGGATCGTGGACGCGGACACGGCCGCCCTGCAACTGGATCGCGGCGGCGACGTTGAGCGCGGGGGAGTCGCGGACGTCGTCGCTGTCGGGCTTGAAGGCCGCGCCGAGCACCGCGATGTTCTGGCCGAGGAAGGAGCCGCCGACGAGGTCGCGGGCCAGGACGACGGTACGCAGCCGTCGCCGCATGTTGATCTCGTCGACCTCCTTGAGGAAGCCCAGCGACTCCTGTACGCCGAGTTCCTGCGCGCGGGCGAAGAAGGCGCGAATGTCCTTGGGCAGGCAGCCGCCGCCGAAGCCCAGGCCCGCGGAGAGGAAGCGCGGGCCGATGCGGGCGTCGTAACCGATGGCCTTGGCGACGGTGGTGACGTCACCGCCGGCGGCATCGCAGACGTCCGCGATGGCGTTGATGAAGGAGATCTTGGTGGCGAGGAAGGCGTTGGCGGACACCTTGACCAGCTCGGCCGTGGCGAGGTCGGTGGAGATCCACGGGGTGCCGTCGCTGTCCAGAATCGGGGCGTAGACGACGCGCAGGATGATGTCGTCCGCCGGGGAGGTGACGCCGACGACCAGCCGGTCCGGGTGCAGGGTGTCCTGGATCGCGAAGCCCTCGCGGAGGAATTCGGGGTTCCAGGCCAGCGTGGCGGCCGGGCCGACCGGCGCGAGGTTCCGGATCCGCTCGGTGAGGCGTGCCGCCGTACCGACCGGGACGGTGGACTTTCCGACGACGAGTGTGTCGCGGTGCAGATGCGGGGCGAGGCCGTCGACGACGGCGTCGATGTAGCGCATGTCGGCGGCGTTGGACCCGGGCTTCTGTCGGGGTGCCGACGCAGATGAAGTGGACGTCGCCGAACTCGGCGGCCTCGGTGAGCGAGGTGCTGAAGCGCAGCCTGCCCGCCTGGACGTTGCGGGCCAGGATCTCGTCCAGACCCGGTTCGTGGAACGGCGTCCGGCCGGCGGCCAGTGCTTCGATCTTGGCGGTGTCGACATCGACTCCGAGGACTTCATGACCGATCTCGGCCATGCATGCTGCGTGTACGGCACCGAGATATCCGGTGCCGATGACGGTGAGACGCATCGGGGGGCCTCCTCGTAATGCGGATCAGACGGTGGGGGGACCGCTGGAGTAGCCGTTGGGGTGGAGCCGCTGGAAACGCCAGGCGTCGGCGCACATGGCGGTGAGGTCGCGGGTGGTCCGCCAGCCCCAGGCGCGCTCGACGCGGCCGGGGTCGGCGATGAGGGTGGGCACGTCACCGGCGCGGCGTGCCTGGATGCGGTACGGGATGGGGGTGCCGACGGCCTTGGTGAACTCGGCCAGGAGTTCCAGGACCGACGCGCCGGTCCCGGTGCCGAGGTTGAACACCCGCAGACCCTGCTCGTCGTCGAGGTGGTCGAGGGCGACGCGGTGGCCGTCGGCGACATCGGAGACGTGGATGTAGTCGCGTACGCCGGTGCCGTCGGGGGTGGGGTAGTCGTCGCCGAAGACGGGCAGTTCGGTGAGACGCCCGACGGCGACCTGGGCCATGTAGGGCAGCACGTTGTTCGGCACGCCCGTCGGGTCCTCGCCTATCTCCCCGCTCGGGTGGGCGCCGATCGGGTTGAAGTAGCGCAGGGCGATCACCGACAGCTCGGGATACCTCGCGCACGCGTCGGCGAGCAGCTGTTCGCAGAGGTACTTGGTCCGCGCGTACGGGTTGGCGGGGGCGGCGGGGTCGTCCTCGTCCAGCGGCACCTTCGGGGTCTCGCCGTAGATCGAGCAGGACGAGGAGAACACCACCCTGCGCGCCCCGTGCCGGGTCATGGCCAGCAGCAGGTTGACGGTGCCGGTGACGTTGATGTCGTAGTACTCGAGCGGGATGCGCGTCGATTCGCCGACGGCCTTCTTGGCGGCGAAGTGGATGACCGAGTCGATCTCGTGGGCGGCGAACACGGCGTCCAGCGCCGCGCGGTCCCGCAGGTCGGCCTGACGCTTCAACCGCGGAACAGCGGGGCGCAAGCCCCGCTGCGGCGTTCAGCTCCTTGAATGGGGGAGTTATTCGTCCCCCAGCGCCTGCTCGCACCAGATGACCTTGCCCGTGGTGGTCTGTCGGGTGCCCCAGCCCTGGGTGAGCTGGGCGACCAGGAGCAGGCCCCGGCCACCCTCGTCGAAGACCCGTGCCCGCCGCATGTGGGGTGCGGTGCTGCTGGCGTCGGAGACCTCGCAGATCAGGGTGCGGTCGCGGATCAAGCGTAGTTGGATGGGGGCGGCGCCGTAGCGGATGGCATTGGTGACCAGCTCGCTGACCACCAGCTCCGTGATGAACTGGGCCTCCTGAAGCCCCCACGCCTCGAGCTGGGCGACGGCCAGTTCCCTGGCGTCCACCACCCGCGCGGCGTCGGCGGGGATGTCCCAGGTGGCGACCTGTTCCGGGGACATGGCGCGGACGCCGGCGAGGAGCAGGGCGACGTCGTCGGCCGGCCGCTCGGGGTCGGGCAGCAGTGTGTTGATCACGGTGTCGCACGCGATCTGCAGCGACTGAGCTGGCAGGGACAGGGCCTGGCGCAGCTGCTCCATCCCCTGGTCGATGTCGTGGTCGCGGGACTCGATCAAGCCGTCCGTGTAGAGGGCGAGCACACTGCCCGGGGCCAGTTCCAGCTCGACGGACTCGAAGGGCAGACTGCCGACCCCCAGCGGGGGCCCCGTGGATCCGGTGACCAACTCGACGGAGCCGTCGGGCGCGACGACGAAGGGCATCGGATGGCCGGCGGAGGCCAGGACGCACCGCCGTGAGATGGGGTCGTAGATCGCGTACAGGCAGGTCGCACCGAGTTCACCCGCGGCCGCCTGGCAGCCTTCGGCGATCCCGGCCTGTTCCTCGCTGGTGAGGTGGATGACCAGGTCGTCGAGGTGGGTCAGCAACTCGTCCGGCGGGAGGTCGACGTCGGCCAGGGTGCGTACGGCGGTACGCAGCCGGCCCATGGTGGCGGCGGCGTGGATGCCGTGGCCGACGACATCACCGACGACCAGGGCGACCCGGGTGCCGGACAGCGGGATCACGTCGAACCAGTCACCGCCGACGCCGGCCCGCGAGCCGGCCGGCAGATAGCGGGAGGCGACCTCCAGGGCCGTCTGGCCGGGCAGCCGCTGCGGGAGGAGGCTGCGTTGCAGGGTCAGCGCGGTGGCGCGTTCGCGGGTGTAGCGGCGGGCGTTGTCGATGGCGACGGCGCCCTTGGCGACCACTTCCTCCGCGTAGGACAGCTCGTCGGCCTCGAACGGTTCCGACCGTTCCGAGCGCCAGAAGGTGACCACTCCCATCAGCACGCCCCGGGCCCGCAGCGGCACCGACATCAGCGAGTGCATGCCGAACTCGAGCAACTTCGTGGCCCGGTCCGGGTCCTGGGAGCGCCAGTCGGTTGTGGCGCGCAGGTCGGGTTCGCTCATGGCCCGCCCGCTAGCGAGGCTGCGGGCCTGGGGGGTCTCCGGGGCCGGCGTGATCACCTCGCCGCACGGGAAGAGCGGCGCGTCCTCGCGGATGCCACTCACAGCCACCCGGAGCAGTTCCGTAAGGTCCTCCCGCGTTGGCTCCTCGCCCTGCAGGACCGCGCCCGCCAGGTCGACCGTGACGTAGTCGGCCAACCCGGCGAGCGCCACCCGTGCCAGTTCCTGCACGGTCCGCTCCACGTCGAGCGTGGTGCCGACGGCCACGCTGGCGCTGTACAACAGCTCGAGGCGTGCGCGAGCCATCTCCGCCCGCTCGAGGCTCCTCTCCAGCGAACTCCCCATGGTGTTGAACGCGACCTCCAGGTCGCCGATCTCCCCCACGCCGTCTTCCGGCATGCGTGTGGTGAGGTCGCCGTCGGCCAGCCGGCCGGCCACGGCGGCTGCCCTGCGAACGGGCCGGAGGATGGCGACCGACTGGTACCACGCAAAGGCCCCGATGAGGAGCATCGATCCCGCGAGCCCCGCCACTGCCCCGACGGTGGCCCATCGGACGTTGGCGGCGGCGGCGTCTTCACGCGCCGTGAGGGTGCCTTGGGACACCTGGTCGTATCTGTCGAACAGTCTCCTCAGCGTGTCGACGCGCCGCCGCCCTTCCTGCGTCGTGGCGGTGCTCGACGCGGCAGGATCTCCCCGGCGTACCGATTCGACCAGCGGAACGGAATAGTCGTTGATGAAGGACTGCCCGTCCCGGGAGATCGCCAGCGCGATGCTCCGCTGCCCAGGAGCGTCCGAGAGCCGCACGAATTCCAGGGCCTGCCCGGGGAACGCGGCCCGCCCCGCCGTCCACGGCTGCAGAAACTGCTCCCGCCGGGTGATGACAAAGCCACGCTGGCCCGTCTCGATGTCAAGGACGGTCTTCTCCAGCACTCCCGCCTGGACGAGCGACGACCGGATGTACTTACGCGCGTCGGTCGACGAGCGCACATCGTCCACGGCATGCAGGAGCACGGCGAAGGTAACGCCGAGCAGCAAGGCGACCACACTGCTGGCGATGACCGTACGGAGCGTCAGCCCCCGTCTGGCACCCGTCATCCTCGATCGGGTTGGCGCCCGTGACCTCATATTGCGCCCTGCTGAGTAGCGATATTTAAGGCGATAATCAACAAAAATACCAAAAAGCCAGGCTGGCGCGCCGGTTTTCAGCCCGTCCGGAACCGGTCCGCGCGCCCCGGCACGCCCACGCTCGGAGTGGGCGCAGGGCCAGTTCGACGGCGCCCGGACGGTGCGCCCACGTTGCGGCCGTGCAAATTCCTCTTCGCGCCGCTGTGAACGGGAACCGGCGGCGCTGATCCCGAGGGGCCTTTCTTCGCCCGGGGGCAGCGTGAGACGCCTCCGCCGCCCCAGGCGCGACCGTATGCAGGTAAAGGAATTGCATTGACGCGATCCTGACAACGATGCCAAAGGGTGTCATGCTCTCCTCAGCCACGGTACGGGGGTCTAGACCTGTGGTGCCCCTTGGGCCTACCGCCCAGCTCACTGCACCGCCCGGACGTCCCGACCGACCGTCCGGTTGCCCACCGGCCGGCGTCCCGCGGCCGCGGAAGAAGGAGCAGCAGTGCAACACTTATCGTCCCGAGACCGCTCTCGTAAGACGACATCCGTCACCCGCCGCACGAAGACTGCCGCCGGAGCGCTGGTCGCCCTGACCGCCCTGCTCGCCGTCGGCGCGCAGACCGGAACCGCCGGCGCGCAGACCCCGAACGGCGCCCAGAAGAAGATCATCGCCACCCCCAAGCCGGGTGCCGCCCAGGTCAAGCTGACCCCCACCCAGCGCGGGGCGCTGCTGCAACGGGCCGCGGACTCCACCGCCACCACCGCGAGATTCCTGAGCCTGGGCAGCGGCGAAAAGCTCATCGTCAAGGACGTCGTCAAGGACGCGGACGGCACCGTGCACACCCGCTACGCCCGCACCTTGGCCGGCCTCCCGGTGCTTGGCGGCGACCTGGTCGTCCACGAGCGCGCCGGCAGCGGGGAAGCCGTCACCAGGGCCACCAGCGCCCGGATATCGGTACCGACGACCAAGGCCGGGACCTCGAAGGCCACGGCGCAGAAGGCCGCGCTCGGGGCCGCACTCGCGGACGGCGCCAAGAACGTGAAGGCGAAGGGCACTCCGCGCCTGGTGGTCTGGGCGGCAAGCGGCACGCCCGCCCTCGCCTGGGAGTCCGTGGCCACCGGAAAGCAGGACGACGGCACCCCCAGCGAGCTGCATGTCGTCACCGACGCCCGGACCGGCATGAAGCTGTCCGCGTACGAGGCCGTGGAGACCGGCACCGGCACCGGCCAGTACAGCGGCCCCGTCACCATCGGCAGCACGCTGTCCGGCAGCACGTACGAGCTGACCGACACCACGCGCGGCGGCCACAAGACGTACGACCTCAACCAGGGCTCGTCCGGCACCGGGACCCTCTACACCGACGCGGACGACGTCTGGGGGAGCGGCGTCCAGAGCGACCGCCAGACCGCCGGCGTGGACGCCGCCTACGGCGCCCAGGAGACCTGGGACTTCTACAAGGACACCTTCGGCCGCAACGGCATACGCAATGACGGCGTCGGCGCCTACTCCCGTGTCCACTACGGCAGTAACTACGTCAACGCCTTCTGGCAGGACTCCTGCTTCTGCATGACCTACGGCGACGGCTCCGGCAACGCCAAGCCGCTGACCGCGCTCGACGTCGCCGCCCACGAGATGAGCCACGGCGTGACCGCCGCAACGGCGGCCCTCAACTACAGCGGCGAGTCCGGCGGCCTGAACGAGGCCACCAGCGACATCTTCGCCGCCGCCGTGGAGTTCTACGCCAACAACCCGCAGGACGTCCCCGACTACGAGGTCGGCGAGCTGATCGACATCCGTGGCAACGGCACCCCGCTGCGCTACATGGACAAGCCCTCCAAGGACGGTGCCTCCAGGGACTACTGGTCCTCCACCCTCGGCAGCGTGGACGTCCACTACTCCTCGGGCCCCGCGAACCACTTCTTCTACCTGCTCTCCGAGGGCAGCGGCGCCAAGACCATCAACGGGGTCGCCTACGACAGTCCGACCTACGACGGCCTGCCGGTGCCCGGCATCGGCATCAGCAACGCCGAGCAGATCTGGTACCGGGCCCTGACCACCTACATGACGTCGACGACCAACTACGCCGGCGCCCGCACCGCCACCCTGCAGGCCGCCGCCGACCTGTTCGGCGCCGACAGCGCGACGTACGAGACGGTCGCCAACACCTGGGCCGCGATCAACGTCGGCAGCCGTGTCGTGCACGGCACCTCGGTCACCAACCCGGGCGGCCAGACCGGCGTGACCGGACTCGCCGCCGGCCTGCAGATCCAGGCCACGACCACCAACACCGGCGCCACGCTCGACTACGCCGCCACCGGCCTGCCCGACGGCCTGGCCATCGACCCGGCCACCGGGCTGATCTCCGGCACCCCGACCACGGCCGGCACCTCCGGCGTCGGCGTCACGGTGACCGACTCCACCGGCAGCGTCGCCTCGGTGTCCTTCGACTGGAACATCACCGCCTCCGGCGCCTCCGTCTGGGAGAACCCCACCAATACCGACATCCCCGACGCGGGCCCGGCCGTCGAATCCCCGCTCACCGTCGCCGGCCGCTCCGGCAACGCTCCGAGCACCCTGCAGGTCTACGTGAAGATCGTGCACACCTACCGCGGTGACCTGGTCATCGACCTGGTCGCGCCCGACGGCTCCACGTACCGCCTGAAGGGCTCCGGCAGCGACTCGGCGGACAACGTCGACACCACCTACACGGTCGACGCCTCCAGCGAGACCGCCGACGGCACGTGGAAGCTCCGCGTCCAGGACGTCTACAGCGTCGACACCGGCTACATCGACACCTGGAAGCTGACCTTCTGACCCCTCCCCGTCCCTACGCGCTCCGGCCCCGTCCCTTCCGGGGCGGGGCTTCCGGGGCTCACGCTTCGCCCCGGCCCTTCGGCTGCACCTGGGCCGCGGCCAGCAGTACGTCCTGCCATGCGCCATGGCGCCCGACGCCGGGCAGCATCTGCGAGCGCACCGGCGAACCGGCGAGGACCAGGAACTTCAGGCTCCCGTTCATCCCCTTCTCGGGCAGGACGCGCCCCCGCGCGTACGGCCCATCATTCGGCAGTCGCAGCCGGAACTCCGGGTATTGCGTGTGCTCGTCGGCCATCGTCTCCGGTTCCCCTTGGCAGATCCACCGAGAACGATAGGGGCTCCCACTGACAGCCCAGGGCTGTACGAGCGCAGTCGCTGCCGAGGCTTCCCGTCTCGGGGGTGTCCCCTCGGCGGCCGGCCAGCCCCCGCAGGTCAGAGATCGTCGGGAAGCAGCCGGAAGGCGGGCTGGCCGGTGAGCGGCCGCATCATGCGGAAGTGGCCGTCAGTGGTGAACATGTCGGCAGTCTGGAAGGCCGCCGCCAGAGCCACGTTCATCGCGTCGGCGAGTCCCACCCCCGCACCGCCGTCCGCGTCCGCATACCCGCGCATCACCGCCATGGCGCTCCGCAGGTGTGTGGCGGTGTCGGGGATCTCGAACCGGCGGGCTTCGGCCCGCCCGGCGATGAAGTCGAGGGCGTTCATGACTGCCGAGGGGCCGATACGTGAGGTCAGCAGGTAATCCAGCTCGGTGAGCACCATGGGCGACACCACGAGGTGGCCTGTTCGCGCGAGAGCTTCCCGATGGGCCGCGTGGCGTGGGTCCTTGGGTGTGAACAGCCGGTACAGGGCGTTGGTGTCGGCGATCGCGACCGGGATGTCAGCCATCGGTCTCCTCGGGCGCAGCGGCTCCGCCCATGCCGCGCAGCGTCGTCTCGATCTCGTCGTCGTCGAGCACGGGGCCGCCCAGGTCCGGAAGGTCCAGGTCTCCCATGGGGTCGGTACGGAACGGGTACGCGGGCGGGCCCGTCAGCGCACCACGGGGCACGATGTCCCCTATGGGCACGCCGTCCTTGGTGATGGTCACCGTCTCCCCGGCCGCCACCCGGGCGAGGACACGCGATGTCTGCTGATTGAGCTCCCTGAGCGGGACCTCCGCGTTATCGCTCATGCCACGACTGTACTACGCGTTCTACACCCGAGGCCCAGTAAGGCGCCCTGGCCGAACCCCTGAGCGTGCCGTTGATCACCGGTGACGCCCGTATCGGCAGGCACGGCGCGGCGCGCTGAGATCGAGACCTTCGAGGAGTCTGCCACCCCAAGGAATCGCGGGGCTTGCTGGAGCGACTGCGAGGGGAGCTATGAGTACGACGGAACTCGCCTGGTTCAAGTCCAGCTACAGCGGCACCCAAGGCGACAGTTGCGTGGAGGTCGCCGTCACTGAACAGGCCGTCCACGTAAGGGACTCCAAGGACGTGACGCGCCCCCACTTCGCCGTCGGCCGTGACGCCTGGGCGCGGTTCGTGCGGTTCGCCGCGCGCGGCTGAGGCGTTGCCGTAACAGACCTCCGCGCGGTCAGTTGGAAACGTTGGCTCCCTTCGGCTTGCCCACGCGGAGGGCAGTGCCCAGCACCAGTAGGAGCAGGGACACGACTGACGCGGCCCATGCGGCTCCGCCGTCCGGCTCGATGTTCGCGAACATACTCGCGGCGAGCAGCGCGAAGAACGCCCCCGTGGCCAGCGGACCGGTCCCCGAGGGCATGGGGTTGGCCATCTGCCAGCGCCTGCGCCGGACCCACAGACGTAGCAGCTCCGCAGTCATCGCCAGTGCCGCAAGCCTGGTCGTGATCCTGAACCACGCCGGAGCCGCGACGTCTGGCTCGCCCACGCCCAGGATCGCCGTCATCCCGAGGAAGACGATCGGCACGAGCCAGCCGAGACTCGCCCGGACTCCGGGAGCCGAGTGGGGTACCGCCACGTCGGTGGCTTTCGTGAGACCGACCCGCGGGCGGGACGGCGCGTCCGAGGCCGGTACGGACTCCAGGGTGCGGGAGCGGGGATGACGGGCAGTGTCGGCGCCTCCGGATGCGGCCGGAGTGCGCGGGCCTGGGCGCGGCGGACGCGGCGGCCTACATCGCCGTACTGGTCCATGTGCGCGGACAATTATGGTCGTAGCCGCCGACGCCGGGCTGCCATCCGCCCTGGTAGCGGCCTACCACGGCACGGCGGTTCCGTCCCAGCTGAAGAACTGGCCGGTGGGTCCGTCGTCCGGCAGGAGGGCCAGCCTGACGGCGCCCGCAGCGCCCTCGGCCGGATCTCCGGAGCTGGCGGCGGCGCGCGCGTTGAGGTCGGTCGCCCGCAGACCGGGGGCCAGGGCGTTCACCTTGAAACCCCCGGCGGCGAGTGCCTGGGCGTAGAAGAGCGTCACCGCGTTGAGGGCCGACTTGGACGAGCGGTAGGCGGCGCCGGAGCCGGCCGCGAGAGCGAACTGCTGCTCCGGGTCCGCGCTCCAGGTCAGCGACCCGGTCCCGCTGGAGACGTTCACGATGCGCGGCCCCGCGGAACGGCGCAGCGCCGGCAGGAAGGCGTTGGTGACCGCGAGGACCCCGAAGACGTTCGTCTCGTACGTACGGCGGAAGCTGTCGACGTCGGCCTCGGGCGCCGAACTGCCGTCGACCATGATGCCGGCGTTGTTGACCAGGATGTCCAGGCTCTCGACCTGCCGGGCGGCGTCGGCGATGCTCGTGTCGTCCGTGACGTCGAGGACCAGCAGCCGGGCGTCGCCGCCGATCTCCTTGACGGCCTGCTCTCCCCGCCCGGCGTCGCGCGAGCCGACGTAGACGGTGAGTCCTGCGGCGGCGAGCTGCCGCGCGATCTCTTTACCGATGCCCTTGTTGGCACCGGTGACCAGTGCTGTGGAATCGTTCATGACGTCCACGATTCCGTAGAGGCATCGGCCGATCCAGGGACAACCGATCCCTGTCAGCCGGAAGGAGGCGGCATGGCGAGGCCGGAGCTGGCCCGTTTCCTGCGCGACCGCAGGGAGAACCTGCGCCCCGCCGACGTCGGCCTGCCCGGCGACCGGCGGCGCCGAACCCCCGGCCTGCGCCGGGAAGAGGTCGCCCTGCTGGCCCAGATGTCCGTCGACTACTACGCCCGCCTCGAACAGGCACGGGGCCCGCGCCCGTCACCGCGCATCCTGGACGCCCTCACCGATGCGCTCCGGCTCACCCGGGCCGAGCGAATCCACCTCTTCCGGCTGGCCGGCACCAACCCGACACCGCCACCCGGCCCGGTTCGCCGGGTCCGCCCGCACCTGGTGGACCTGCTACGCCGCATGCCCGAGACGGGGGCCATCGTCACCGACGCCACGTACGACGTCATCGCCTGGAACCCGCTCGCCGGTGCCCTGCTGGGGGGCGACCTCAGCGCGGAGCCGAACCTCGCCCGTCGGCGGTTCCTGGGCGTCGGCCGCCCTTACGAGAGCTCGAGCGCCGAGGAGTTCACCCACATCGTGGTCTCCCGGCTGCGCCGCGCCGCCGACCGTTACCCCCGAGACGAGGCACTCGGCCGCCTGCTGGCCGAACTGCGCGCCGGAAGCGAGGAGTTCGGCCAGATCTGGGACACCAACCCAGTGCATGCCCCCGGCCACCGCACCAAGACCCTTACCCACCCGCAAGTGGGCCGACTGCGCCTGAACTGCGACGTACTCACCGTCCCCGACGACGACCAGCAGGTCGTCTTCATCACCGCGGACCCCGGCACCCCCTCCGCCCGAGCCCTGCGCCACCTGCTCCCCGCCGGCTGACCCTCCTGGCTCGCCCGTCCTGCGGCGCCGCTTCGCCGGGGTCGGGCCACCCGGCCGCCCAGCTGCGTGCCGTGGTCACATCGACGCCTCGGTCAGGGAAAACGGACTCGGCGAAGAAGCGGTCGTACGCGGACGCCAAGGACCGCGGTGAGCAGGGCGACAGCCCCCAGACCAAGTCGCTGCGCGTCGCCATCGAAGCGGGAGTCCGCTTCTACCAGGCGCTGGCCGACTGGGCCGTGTGGGCGAAGACGGTGCCTCCCGCGGCGCCCCCAGCTGACCAGGGCCCTTGACGCACCGAGGTCACCGGCCTAGCCTCCCCTGGACACGTCTAGACAGGTAGGTCGACGATGACGGATTCTCTCGGTGGCGGAACCGACCGCGGCTCCTCAGGCCGACAGCTCCAGGTGGAGGCGCACGGCCTCGATGTGATCGGTGACGCGGAGCGCAAGGGCACTCCGCGCACGCTGTTCTGGCCCTGGTTCGGGGCCAACGTCTCGATCCTGGGCCTCAGTTACGGGGCCTTCGCGCTCGGCTTCGGCATCTCCTTCTGGCAGGCGCTGGCCGCCGGAGTGATCGGCATCGTGTTCTCCTTCCTGCTCTGCGGCTTCATAGCCGTGGCGGGCAAGCGTGGCTCGGCTCCGACGATGGTGCTCAGCAGGGCCGCGTACGGCGTGGGCGGAAACCGGCTGCCCGCCGTGATCTCGTGGATCCTGACGGTCGGCTGGGAGACGGTGCTCACCGCGCTCGCGACCATGGCCACCGCGACCGTCTTCGGGCGGCTCGGCTGGGGCGGCGGCACCGAGACCAAGGTGGTCGCCCTGATCGTGGTGGGCGCGCTGATCGTGGTCGGCGGTGTGATGGGCTTCGACCTGATCATGCGGCTGCAGACCGTCATCACCGTTGTCACCGGCGTGCTCACGGTCGTCTACATCGCGCTGGTGGCCGATCACATCCACTGGCATACCGTCAGCGCCGTACCGGCGGGCTCCGCTGAGCAGTTCATCGGCGCGCTGGTCTTCATGATGACCGGCTTCGGCCTCGGCTGGGTCAACGCCGCCGCGGACTACTCCCGTTACCTGCCGCGCGGCTCCTCCAGCCGGGGCGTGGTCGGCTGGACGACCTTCGGCGCCTCGGTGGCGCCGCTGCTCCTGCTGGTCTTCGGCCTGCTCCTCGCGGGCTCCTCCAGTGACCTCAGCAAGGCCGTGGCCGCCGACCCGATCGGTGCGCTGACCACGATCCTGCCCACCTGGTTCCTGGTTCCCTTCGCCGCCGTCGCCGTGCTCGGCCTCGTCGGCGGCGCGGTCCTCGACATCTACTCCTCCGGCCTGGCCCTGCTCGCCGCGGGTCTGCGGGTGCCGCGCTATCTGGCCGCGCTCGTCGACGGCGTCCTGATGATCGCGGGCTCGGTCTACATCGTCTTCTTCACCGACAACTTCCTCGGCCAGTTCATCGGCTTCCTCACCACGCTGGGCGTCCCCGTGGCCGCCTGGTGCGGGATCATGCTGGCCGACCTGGCGATGCGCCGCCGCGACTACGACGAGGCCGATCTGTTCCGCAGCGGCGGTCGCTACGGCGACGTCCCGCTCCAGCCGCTGCTGCTCACCGTCGCCCTCACCGCGGTCGGCTGGGGCCTGGTCACCAACACGGCCGCGAGCTGGCTGAACTGGCAGGGCTATCTGCTCGGCCCGCTGGGCCTCGGCGGCAAGTCGGGCGCCTGGGCCTACGCCAACCTGGGCGTCCTGGCCGCGCTCGCCCTCGGCTTCCTCGGCACGCTCGCCCTCGGGGGCGGGCGGGTGCGGGCCCAGGAGCGGGAGGACCCGAGCCCGGCGGCGAGCGAGGAGGTGCTGAGCGCATGAGTGCCGAGGCATTCCGCGGTCGGCTCGCCGTCATCGACATGCAGCGGGTGTTCGCCGAGCCCGACAGCCCCTGGGCCACCCCCCGCTTCGACGAGGCCGCCGAGGGCGTACGTCGACTGCTGCCGGCCTTCGGGGATCGGGTCACCTTCACCCGCTTCCTCGCGCCCGAGAAGCCCGTCGGTGCCTGGCGTGCGTACTACGACCAGTGGCCCTTCGCGCTGCAGCCGCCGCAGTCCCGGCTCTGGGAGCTGACGGACGAATTCGCCGCTCGCGCCCCGCACGTGCTGGACGCCACCATCTTCGGCAAGTGGACCCCCGAACTGGCCGAGCGCGTCGGCCCTGACGGACGGCTGGTCCTGGCCGGGGTCAGCACGGACTGCTGCGTGCTGTCGACCGCCCTCGCCGCCGCCGACGCCGGAGCCGAGGTACTCGTGGTCGCCGACGCGTGCGCGGGAGTGGACGACGACTCGCACGCCAAGGCCCTCCATGTGATGGACCTGTACGGACCGCTGATCCGAGTCGTCACCGTGGACGACATCCTTACCGGGGACCCGTCTTGACCGGCGTCCGGCTCAAGCACCAGCAGATCACCGAGATCCTCGCCAAAGAGATCCGCCGCGGAGACCTGCCCACCGGCGAGCAACTGCCGGGGGAACACGCCCTGGCCCAGCGCTTCGGCGTCAGCCGCACCACGGTCCGTACCGCGCTCGCCGAACTGAGCGAAGCGGGCCTGATCGCCACCCGCACCGGCAAGGGCTCCTACGTACTCTTCGACGGCCGACCGCTGGACGACCGGCTCGGCTGGGCGCACGCCCTGGCCGCCCAGGGCGTCGACACGTGCGTACGGACGCTCGCGGTCCGGGAGGTCCATGACGAGGAGCTGGCCGATCAACTCTCGCTGGACAAAGGTGTGTTCGTACGGGTCGAGCGTACCCGGGAGCTCGTCGACGGCGGCTCGGTGATCTCGTACGAACGGAGCTTCCTGCCCTCCGTCCCCAGCGTCAGGGAACTGCCGCAGCGGGGCCTCGGCGACCTGTCGCTCACCGAGGTCATGCGGCGGGCCGGGCTGCACCCCGACCATGGCGAGCAACGCCTGGCCGGGCGGCGGATCGACGCGCACGAGGCGGAGGTGCTGCGTCGCGCACCGGGGGACTGGTTCCTCGACACGCGGCGCACAAGCCGCGCGGCCGACGACTCCTTCGTCGAACATGTCGTCAGCCTCCTCGATCCCGACCACTTCCAGCTGTCCCTCGAATTCGGCTGACCTACCACCGGAAAGCGCACATGAGTCCCGTGAGCCCCAGCCTCCACAGCCGCGCCACCGGAGCCCTGTACGGGCTCGCGCTCGGCGACGCCCTCGGCATGCCGACGCAGATGCTGTCCCGCCCGCAGATCACCGCCCGCTACGGCCCGGTCCTGACCGGCTTCCATCCCGCTGCCCCCGACCATCCCCTGGCCGCCGGGATGCCCGCAGGAGCGATCACCGACGACACCGAACAGGCCCTGCTGCTGGCCCGTTTGCTGCTCGACGGCGGGGGCGCCGTCGACGCGGAGGAGCTTGCCCGGCGCCTGGTCGCCTGGGAGGACGACATGCGGACCCGCGGCTCGCTCGATCTGCTCGGCCCGTCCACCAAGCGCGCGGTGGAGCAGGTCCTCGCGGGTATCCCGCTGGACGAGGTCGGCCGGTACGGCACCACCAACGGCGCGGCGATGCGCATCGCGCCCGTGGGCATCGCCGTGCCGTCGGCGGACCCGGTCGCTCTGGTGGACCGGGTGGTGGAGGCCAGCAGGCTGACCCACAACACCGGGGTCGCCCTGGCCGGAGCGGCAGCCGTCGCCGCCGCCGTGAGCACCGGACTTGACGGTGCGTCGGTTCCCGAGGCGGTGGAGGCGGCGGTCGGGGCTGCCCGCCTCGGCGCCGAGCGCGGCCACTGGGTGGCCGCCGCCGATGTGGCCGAGCGGATCGTCTGGGCCACCGGTCTCGTACGGGAGCTGCCCACGGCGACCGAGGTGTGCGAGCGGGTCTACGCGCTGGTGGGCACCAGCCTCGCGACCCAGGAGTCCGTACCGGCCGCCTTGGCGGTGCTGACTGCCTGTCAGGACGACCCGTGGCAGGGCGTGTTGCTCGCCGCGTCGGTCGGCGGTGACTGCGACACCATCGCCGCCATCGCGGGTGCGATCGCGGGCGCCTGCCACGGAGTGGAGGCGTTCCCCTCCGACGCCCGGGCCACCCTGGACCGGGTCAACAAGCTCGACCTCGACACGACGGCTACCGCTCTCCTCGCGTTGCGCGGGCGGAAGTGAGCCCATGCGATACGACCGGCTCCTGCACCTCGGCAATGTGGTCATGGACCTCGTCCTGGAGGTCCGGGCCCTGCCCGAGCGCGGCGGCGACGTGCTCGCCACCCGCAGCGAGCGGACACCGGGCGGCGGCTTCAACGTCATGGCAGCGGCGGCTCGCCAAGGACTGCCCGTTACCTACGCGGGGGCCCACGGCACCGGGCCCTTCGGCGACCGGGCGCGGGCCGCGCTGCGCGCCGAGGGCATCGTGACTCTGCTCAGGCCCCGCACGGAACGCGACACCGGCTTCGTCGTCTGCCTGGTGGACGCCGAGGGCGAGCGCACCTTCGTCACCAGCCCGGGCGCCGAGGCCACACTGACCCCAGAGGACCTGGCTCAACTCCACCCGAGGCGGGGTGACTTGGTCTACCTCTCCGGATACGGCCTGCTGTACGAGTCCAACCGCGCCGCCCTGATCGGGTGGCTTCCGCAGCTCGATCCGGCCGTCACGGTGGTCGTGGACCCGGGGCCCCTGGTCCGTGAAATCCCCACGGCCGCACTGGAGTTGCTCACGGCACGCGCCGACTGGTGGAGCTGCAACGCCCGCGAGGCCGCGCTGCTCACCGGGACCGACGACCCGTCTGCCGCCGCCCACGCCCTGCGCGCCCGCCTGAAGCGCGGCTCCGCCCTGGTCCGTACCGGCCCCGACGGCTGCCTCCTGCATCACGACGGCACGCTCGACGTGATCCCGGGATTCGCCGTGGACGCCGTCGATCTCAACGGCGCGGGCGACGCCCACACCGGCGCCTTCATGGCCGCCCTGGCCCAGGGCCTGGCCCCGGCCGCCGCCGCCCGCCGCGCCAACGGCGCCGCCGCGATGGCCGTCACCGCTCCGGGGC
>NZ_RJVR01000174.1 GCF_003999195.1 Streptomyces soli | reverse complement strand
GGTATCGCCCGCCAACCCAAGGAGTAACAGAGTGCTCTACAACTATCTGCTGTCGCTGGTGCGGACCCTCGCGCCGATCATCGCCGGGTGGCTGATCGTCCAGGTAGCTGTGTACCTGGGCATACACCTGGACGGCACCGTCCTGGTGTCGCTGGAGACGTCGGCGTTCGCCGCCGGCTACTACGTGGTGTTCCGCTGGGCCGAGCTGCACGTCAGCGCCCGCTTCGGGTGGCTGCTGGGCTGGGCTGCGCCGCCGCAGTACCAGGACGGGCAGCGCGCGCCGCTCGGCTGACCCGGGTCGACACAAAGAGCAAGGCCCCCACCGCACGCGGTGGGGGCCTCAACCTCTTGGAGACCGTAAGCGTAGCACTCGGCGAACTCGGCCCCGTCAGCCCACGTTGGTTAGAATCTAAGGGCAATCATGCGAGGTGAGAGGGGGTCGGCGATGCCGAAGAAGGTGTTCCTGGCAGGCAGGCAGGAGTTCGCAGCGGTGTACGGGGTGCAGCCCACGATGGTCACGCACTGGCTGGCGCGGGGGGTGCTGAACTACGACCGTGCGGTGATCGTCTCGGGGTCGGCGTACTGGCTGCTGTCGTTCGTGCGGGATTTCCGGCAGATGACGGCGCGGTCCAAGGGCCTGGACCAGGGGGCGCTGCAGCGGATCGTCGCCGAGCAGGAGCCTGGGGTGTGGGCGGCGAGCGTGGAGGAAGTGCCGCCGCTGGTGGGCCTGCAGGAGGCGACGCAGTTGTTCGGCCTGTCCAGTCAGCAGAACCTGTCGGCGGTGGTGCGGCAGGGCCGGTTCGCGCCGGCGGACTACCGGCTGTCGGGGTCGCCGCTGTGGCTGCTGGACACCTTGATCGAGGCGGCGCCGGCGATCCGGGCGAGGTCCCGCACCGTGATGTGGGCGGTTGACCCGAAGGTGGAGGCGGCGCTGCGGCAGAAGCGGTACGCCGGTCCCGGCTCCGTCATAGTCCCGCGCGGACTCGCCGCGAAACGTGCTCTGACCTGCGGAAAGTAGCTGGACGCACCTCCCTTCATCGGCTAGAATGAGAGCAGCGTCGCAAAGGGCGGCGCGCCCTTGCTTTGGGAGGAATGCATGCGCACCACCGCAGGCGCGGCCCGTTCGCCGACCCGCCGGCGCGGGCCTGGAGGCAGCCTGCTGGTTGATCACGCGACGCCGATCCATAAAGATGTGCCACACCAATCCAGCGTGTACGCACTTCGGGGGTCTCGTGCCCTACCAGCAGCAGCAACTGCCCGGCCTGGACGGCAGCCAGCCCGTCCAGCAGTGGCCCGGCCACCCCGGCCGGGCCATCCAGCAGCAGCTGCCCGGCCTGGACGACATCCAGCCCGTGCAGCTGCCCGCCACCCATCCCGGCCAGTCCATCCAGCAGCGGTTCGAGGCGTTCCACGCCCTCAACCCGTGGGTGCTGCGGCACCTGGAGGCACTGACCGCCGACTGCGTCGCCAAGGGCTTCACCCGCGTCGGCGTCGGGATGCTCTTCGAGCTCCTGCGCTGGCGCTACGGACAGGCCACCCAAGGCGACGCCTTCCGGCTCAACAACAACTTCCGCAGCCGGTACGTGCGGCTCCTGAACGAACAACGCCCCGAGTGGGACCCGCTGTTCGAGACCAGGGCCCTGCGCACCGCATGAGACCACTCAACTTCTTGGAGAAGCCCTGATGGCCCTACAGCTCAAAACCCGCAGACCCACCGGCATCGTGCCCTGGCCCCTGATCCTCGTCGAAGGGGAGGAGGGCGCCGGCAAGACCTGGAGCGCCGCAGCGTTCTCCGCCTCCGACCGCATCGGCCAGATGTACTGGATCGACCTGGCGGAGGGCAGCGCGGATGAGTACGCGGCGATCCCCGGCGCCGACTACCTGATCATCGACCACGACGGCTCCTACCGGGACATCCTGGAGCAGGTCCGGGCCGTGTACCTCGAAGCCCGCCGGGCCGCGGCCGCCGGCGAACCGCCGGTGGTGCTGTCCATCGACTCGGGCACCTCGCTGTGGCGGATGCTCAAGAACTGGACCAACGAGCGCGCCCGGCGCGGCAAGAGCAACGCAGAGCTCCTGCAGGACGACCCGGACGCCGCGATCAAGGTCGGCATGAACCTGTGGAACGACGCCACCGAGCGGTGGATGGACGTCATCCACCTGCTGCAGACCTTCCCCGGCATCGCCATCATCACCGCCCGGGGCAAGCAGATCACCGCCATCGACGAGGGCGGCCAGCCCGTCATGGACCGCGGCCGCGTCCTGAAGGAGTGGAAGGTCCAGGCCCAGAAGGACCTGGCGTTCGACTGCTCGGTGTGGGTGCGCATGCGCCGCGGCAAGGCCCCGCAGGTCATCAAGGCCCGCTCGCTGCGCCTGCGCGTCGAGGACGGCCAGCCGCTCACGCTGCCCGACTTCACCATCGAGGACCTGGTCTTCAACAGGCTCGGCTGCTCGGTGGAGTCTCAGCCCCGCCAGATGCCCGCCCTGGTCGGCGACCGGGTGCAGGAGTGGCTGGACGGCCACGACGTGATGGAGCTGCAGGACGTCGAGCAGCTACGGCAGTTGTGGTGGGACGCGGCCGAGAACGACACCGGACTGGCCCGCGTCGAGGTCGTCGCGATCCGCGCGGCGATCGAGCGGAAGGTCGCCGAGGTCGAGAACCCGCGCACCGAGATGGGCCAGGGCGGTCCGGTCAGCGACGCCGACAAGCTGCGGGCCGCCGCGCAGCGCAAGGCCGACGACGAGGACGACGACGAGCCCGACGACGACGAGGCCGAACCCGAGCCGCCGCGCCGCCCGGCCCGCAAGCGCGCCGCCGCCAAGCCGGCCGCCGCCAAGCGCACGCCCG
>NZ_RJVR01000143.1 GCF_003999195.1 Streptomyces soli | reverse complement strand
CGGGCTCCGTTCCGCGCTCGTCCGTACACCGACAATCGATGATGGATTAGTACCTGCCGAACTGATATACCAGACCATATGGTGCCTTTATCTCAGCGTCATAACGGTGGGTAATACGTGCTACAGCCTCAACCAATCGGCGAATCAAGGGGCTTGGCGACATTCGAGGCCGTAGCGAGGAAACTCGGGCTAGATCCGGGTCGTGAGGCCACCGTCAACGACGAGCGCGTGCCCGCTGATGTACGATGCATCGTCGGAGGCGAGAAAAGCCACAGCTGACGCCACATCTTCTGCAGTGCCCTGCCGCTTCATGGGAATGGTCGCCAGCATGATCGCGTCCACGGCCTCGTCGTCAAGCGCCTCGTGCTCGAAGGCAGGGTCGTTGAAGCCGGTGTCGATCCAGCCAGGGCATACGCAGTTCACCCGGATTCCCGCCCCGGCATATTCAGCGGCGAGTTGGCGGGTGAAGTTGACGACGGCGCCCTTGGATGCGTCGTAGGCGGCGAGTCCGGGCTCCCCGAGGAGTCCGCTGACCGAGCCAGTCGTGATGAAGGGCAGCTTGCCGTCCCTGGCCATGGCGAAGATGAACCTGATGGTCGCGGTCTGGATCGCCAACGCTCCGGCCGCCGTGGAGATGACCACGAAGACGAGCATTCCCTTTCCGACGCCGCTGCCCAGCAGCACTTGCACGATGTACGGAAGCCCTTGCGAGGCGACCTTGGGATCGCGCAAGTTCGGGGCCGCCATGAGCGCAACAAGGAGCAGGATCGCACCGGCACCGCCACCTGCGCCGAGAGCGTTGAGGATTGCCCGCGGTGCGCGTCGACGGGGATCGCGGGTCTCTTCTGCCAGCGAACCCGCCGTGTCGAAACCGAACATCACCCAACCCGGCATGATCGCTGCGATCAGAACCGCCCCGCCGACGCCAAGGCTGGACGCCGCAGGCAGACCCATGCTGTGCGCCACCACACCAGGTCCTCTATGGATGTGAGCCACCAAGAGGCCGATGAACAGGCTGACGCCGAGGAGCTCCGCCATGACGCCCAGGTTGTTCGCCTTGGCCATCACCTTGATGCCTGCGACGTTCGCCGCGGTGATCAAAACCAGGAGGATCAGACCGAGAACGACGGCGTTCTCGGCGAAGTCGTACTTCCCAGTGCCGTCCCCGACGAACTGGAAGACCGGTGAGATTGCGGGCAGCGAGATCTGCCAGGCAACGGCGACGCCAGCAACGCTGGCGATCGAGGCGACCAGCATGATCCACCCCGTCATCCACCCCCACGCTTCCGAGCCCTGCCGAGTGGCCCAGCTGTAGACAGAGCCTGCGATCGGGAACGCGGCAGACGACTCCGCGAAGCACAGAGCCACCATCATCATTCCCGCAAAGACGACGATCCAGGACAGCCACACCATCGGGCCGGCGAGACCGAACCCGAACGCGAACAGCTGGAACATGCCAGACATGACCGATAGGTACGAGAACCCCGCGGCGAATGAGGAAAAGCTGCCCAACGACCGCGTGAGTTCCTGCTTGTACCCGAACTGAGCGAGATCCTCGCCGTCGACCTTGTTGTTGTCTGGCACTGAACATCTCCCTTGCCGCAACGACCTGGATCGGTGGTCCATGTGGTCTGGGAGAGGGCCGGTGCTCAGCACGCGCACCCAACCAGAGGGCCACTTCATGTTGATGAAAAACAACGCTGTCCCGTAGCGAGCGTGGGCCACCAGCGCCCTGGGTAAGGGTTTCTGCTGGTGAAGAGCACGACGTCGGTAAAGCATCAGTTGAATGAGACTGATACTTCAGTTGCGTGACGCTAACCCGACCTAGATCGGGGCGTCAATGCCTCGACTCCACACAGAATGAGGCCGCGCTCTGGACGAGCGCCTACGCGGCAGACTCTGCCTTCGTCAGCCATCCCGGTGACACCCTGGCGTCGGTGCTGCTGGCCAACGGGGTGCATCAGGTCGCCACCAGCATCAGGTTCGGGCGGCCGCGCGGGATCATGGCCGCCGGGGTCGAGGTCGAGGCCCCGTTCTCGGAGCCGATGCTCACAGTCACCACCATCGAGCTGCACGACGGACTGGTGGCCCGCGGCCTTCCCGGTCAGGGCAGGTTGACCGGCGGAGCCGGATCCGGCACGCTACGACGCGATTCACGCGCACTGCGACGTCCTGGTTGTTGGCGCGGCCCGTCCGTCCTGGTCGCGGCACCGACGGCAGCCAGGTCCGGCGCCCGGGTGGTAATGGTCGATGATCAGCCGGAGGCCGGCGGCTCCTTGCTCGGCACCGCCGAGCAGCTCGATGGTGTCCCCGCCCCCACCTGGGTGTCCGCCACCGATCCGGAGTGGGGGCGGAAGTTCCGGACGTTCCTGACTCGGGGTGGCCCGGGCCTTGCCCCGGGGATCGATGCCGGCGGCGTGCAGGATCTCCCAGACCTTGGACGGGGAGATCGGGTAGCCGAGGCAGGCGAGTTCGCCCTGTATCCGCCGGTGGCCCCAGTGTTGTTCTCGTGGGCCAGGCGCAGGATGAGGTGCTTGACGATGGGCGCGGTAGAAGGTCGCCCGGGGCTGGGTGAACTTCCACTTGCGGGCGACGAGTTGACGGTGTCAGGCCAGCAGTGTGGTGGGTGTGACGGCGAAGACCTGGCGCCAGCGGTCGCGAGGGATCAGTTGGGAGAGGGCGGCGAGCCAGATCCGGTCGGCTGGCTCGTACCGGACCCGGGCGATCTGGCGGCGCAGTACCGCGTTCTCATGCCGTAGCGCCATCACTTCCGCATCCTTGGCCACACGGCTACGCAGCACGGCAGTGCGCACCATGATCACATTCCAGACGAGCACGGAGACAACCGACAGCGACATCCGCAGATCGTTGCAGGCCAGTCGAGGCCGCGTCGCCAGGATCAGCAAACGTGCAGGCACAGCCCCGAATCGTACTTTCCGAGCGGGACACCCCTTGACCCTGTCCGACACCCAACATACTGTACTACATGACTAATATATCAGTTCTAGATTAGCTACGAACAGAAGGGATTCCGGCATGGTCGTCCAGGGTGACGGAGGTCTGCAGACCTCGACCGTTTCGGGCCGCGTGCTCAACCGATCTCTGGCGGACACCGATCCGGAGGTGCACGGGGCGATCTCGGCCGAGCTGACCCGGCAGCAGACCACGCTGGAGATGATCGCCAGCGAGAACTTCGCCCCGCTCGCGGTCATGCAGGCCCAGGGCTCGGTACTGACCAACAAGTACGCCGAGGGCTACCCGGGCCGGAGGTACTACGGCGGGTGCGAGCACGTCGACGTGATCGAGCAGCTTGCGATCGATCGGCTGAAGGAGCTCTTCGGTGCCGAGTACGCCAACGTGCAGCCGCACTCGGGCGCTCAGGCCAACGCCGCGGCGATGTCCGCCCTGCTCGAGCCCGGCGACACCATCCTGGGGCTGGATTTGGCCCACGGCGGCCACCTCACCCACGGGATGAAACTCAACTTCTCCGGCAAGCTGTACGACGTCGCCGCCTACCACGTGAAGGCCGACGACCACCTCGTCGACATGGCCGAGGTCGAGCGGCTGGCCCACGAGCGGCGACCCAAGCTCATCGTCGCGGGCTGGTCGGCCTACTCGAGGCACCTGGACTTCGCCGAGTTCCGGCGGATCGCCGACGAGGTCGGGGCTTACCTGATGGTGGACATGGCTCACTTCGCGGGCCTGGTCGCTGCCGGACTGCACCCGTCACCCATGCCGCACGCCCACGTGGTCACCTCGACCACGCACAAGACCCTCGGCGGCCCGCGCGGCGGCATCATCCTCGCGACCGCGGACCTGGCCAAGAAGTTCAACTCCTCGGTCTTCCCCGGCCAGCAGGGTGGCCCGCTGGAGCACGTGATCGCCGCCAAAGCCGTCGCCTTCAAGCTCGCCGGAGAACCCGCGTTCCGGGAGCGTCAGCAGCGCACGCTGGCCGGAGCCCGGCTGCTGGCCGAGCGCCTGCTGACCCCCGACTCCCGCGAGGCAGGCATCAACGTGGTCAGCGGCGGAACCGACGTCCACCTCGTCCTGGTGGACCTTCGGGAGTCAGAGCTGGACGGCCGCCAGGCCGAGGACCGGCTGCACGCCATCGGGATCACGGTCAACCGCAACGCGGTGCCCTTTGACCCCCGCCCGCCGATGGTGAGCTCCGGTGTCCGCATCGGCACCCCCGCGCTGGCGGCTCGTGGCTTCTGCCTGGACGACTTCGCCGAGGTCTCCGACGTGATCGCTGTCGCCCTGCGGCCCTCGCTCGGCGAGGACCAGTTCGCCGAGCTCCGCACGCGGGTCAGCCGGCTGGCCGACCGCCATCCCCTCTACCCCGACCTGACGGAGGTCGCCCGATGAGCCCCCGCACCCCCGGCGCGGACCTGCCGGAGCACCCGGACTTCCTGTGGCGTGACCCGGACCCGAAGCGCTCCTACGACGTCGTGATCGTCGGCGGCGGCGGGCACGGCCTGGCGACCGCCCACTACCTGGCCAAGAACCACGGGATCACCAACGTCGCGGTTCTGGAGAAGGGCTGGCTGGCCGGCGGCAACATGGCCCGCAACACGACGCTGATCCGCTCCAACTACCTGTGGGACGAGAGCGCGGCCATCTATGAGCACGCCCTCAAGCTCTGGGAGGGGCTGGAGGAGGACCTCGGCTACCCCATCCTGTTCAGCCAGCGCGGGGTGCTCAACTTGGCGCACACACTGCAGGATGTCCGCGACAGCGTGCGGCGGGTCGAGGCCAACAAGCTCAACGGGATCGACGCCGAATGGCTGGAACCCGACGAGATCCGCGAGATCTGCCCAATCGTCAACACCTCCGCCGACATCCGCTATCCGGTCCTCGGGGCCACGTATCAGCCCCGTGCCGGCATCGCCAAGCACGACTACGTGGCGTGGGGTTTCGCCCGACGCGCCGACGAGGCCGGGATCGACCTGATTCAGGACTGCGAGGTCACCGGCTTCACCACCGCGGGCAACCGGGTCACGGGGGTGCAGACCACCCGAGGGGACATCGCCGCCGGGCGGATCGCCCTCTGCGCCGCCGGGCACACCTCGGTGCTCACCGACATGCTGGGCATCCGCGTGCCGGTGCAGAGCCACCCCCTGCAGGCCTTGGTCTCCGAGCTGCTCGAGCCGGTGCACCCCACGATCGTCATGTCCAACGCGGTGCACGTGTACGTTTCGCAAGCCCACAAGGGCGAGCTGGTCATGGGCGCCGGAGTCGACTCCTACAACGGCTACGGGCAGCGGGGCGCCTTCCACATCATCGAACGCCAGATGGCCGCCGCGGTGGAGCTGTTCCCGGTGTTCGCCCGTGCCCACCTGCTGCGCAGCTGGGGCGGGATCGTCGATGTCAGCCCGGACGCCTCACCGATCGTGGGGCGTACCCCCTACGAGAACCTCTACCTCAACTGTGGCTGGGGTACCGGCGGGTTCAAGGCCACGCCCGGTATCGGCTGGTGCCTCGCCGACACCATCGCCAACGACGAGCCCCACCCCCATGTGGCGCCGTTCAGCCTGGACCGCTTCGCCACCGGAACGCTCGTCGACGAGCACGGCGCGGCCGCCGTGGCCCACTGACTCAGGGAGTCCTCTGTGCAACTCATCCAATGCCCGTGGTGCGGCCCCCGCGAGGAGGTCGAGTTCCACTACGGCGGCCAGGCCCACGTCGCGTACCCGGACAACCCCGCCGAGCTTTCCGACCAGGAGTGGGCGCACTTCGTCTTCTTCCGCGACAACCCCAAGGGCCGCTTTGCCGAGCGCTGGTGCCACAGCGTCGGCTGCCGCCGCTGGTTCAACGCGATCCGCGACACCGTCACCTACCGTTTCGAGTGCGTCTACCGTCTCGATGACCCGAAGGCGGTGACCTCATGACGAGCGCCTTCCGCACCCCCGACGGCGGCCGCATCGACCGGGCGACCACTCTCGAGTTCGCCTTCGACGGCCAGACCTTCACCGGCCACCCCGGCGACACGCTTGCCTCAGCGCTGCTCGCCTCCGGCCGGCACCAGATCGCCACGAGCATCAAGCTGGGACGACCCCGCGGCGTCACCGCCGCCTGGGCCGAGGACCCCGGTGGCCTGGTGCAGATCGAGGAACCCTTCCCCGAGCCGATGCTGCCGGCCACGACCGTCGAGCTCTACGACGGGCTGGTCGCCCACGGCCTGCCGGGGCAGGGTCGGCTCGCCGAGGTCTCCGACTCTGCCCTCTACGACGCCGTTCACCACCATGTCGACGTGCTCGTTGTGGGCGCCGGCCCCACGGGGCTGGCCGCCGCGCTCAGCGCCGCCCGCGCCGGGGCCCGCGTCGCCCTCGTCGATGAGCAGTCCGAGGCCGGCGGTTCGTTCCTGTCGGGCACCGATCTGCTGGACGACGCTCCGGCGCTGGACTGGGTCGCCGCTGCGGTCGCCGAGCTGGCCGGCCATCCGGAGGTGCTGCACCTGCAGCGCACCACCGCCTTCGGCAGTTACGACGACGGCTTCGTCCTGGCCCTCGAGCGGCGCACCGACCACCTCGGGGCGGCCGCGCCCAAACACCTGCCCCGCCAGCGGGTGTGGCGGTTCCGGGCCCGCTCTGTCGTCGTTGCCACGGGAGCCCACGAGCGTCCGGTCGTGTTCGCGGACAACGACCGGCCGGGCATCATGCTCGCCGGCGCCGCCCGGACCTTCCTGCACCGCTACGGCGTGCTGCCGGGGCGCGAGGCTGTCGTCTTCACCACCAACGACAGCGCCTACGACGCAGCCCTCGACCTGCACCGCGCGGGTGTGCGGGTGCACGCGGTGGTCGACGCCCGCCCAGAGGCGTCGGCGTGCCGCCGTGAGGAATGCCGCCGCGCAGGGATTCCGGTCCTACCGGGGTCCGTCGTGACCGGCACACGCGGCGTCGAGCGGGTCACGCACGCCCTGGTCGCCCAGTTCGCGGATGGCGAGGTCGGGTCCAGCAGCGCGCTCGCCTGCGATCTGCTCCTGGTCAGCGGCGGGTGGAACCCCGCGGTGCACCTGTTCAGCCAGGCCCGTGGCCGGCTCCGCTACCACGAGGACCTCGGGGCGTTCCTCCCCAATGAGGAGCTCGACGGCCTGGCCGTCGCCGGCTCGGCTGCCGGCGTGTTCGACCTGGCCGGCTGTCTGGCCGACGGGCAGCGGGTGGCACGCGCCGCGTTGGCCGGGCAGGCGATCGAGCCCGGGGCGAAGGACCGGCTGCCGGTGGCCGCCAAGGCTGTCGCTCCGGCCGCGCCCCTGGTCCTGTGGCGGGTATCGGACACGTCCAGTGCGGAGGGGAGCACCCAGTTCGTCGACCTGCAGCGCGACGCGACCGTGGCCGACATCGCCCGGGCGGTCGGCGCGGGCCTGCGCTCCATCGAGCACATCAAGCGCTACACGACCATCGGAACCGCGCACGACCAGGGCAAGACCTCGGGCGTCCTCACCTCGGGGATCACCGCGGAGCTGCTGGGGATCCCGGTGCAGGACACCGGAACCACCACGTTCCGGCCCCCCTACACCCCGGTGGCCTTCGCCGCCCTGGCCGGCCGTGACCGTGGCCGGCTCTTCGACCCCGAGCGAGTCACCGCCCTGCACGAGTGGCACGTGGCAGCCGGGGCCGTCTTCGAGGACGTCGGTCAGTGGAAGCGCCCACGCTTCTACCCGCAGCCCGGCGAGGACATGGAGGCCGCAGTTCTGCGGGAGTGCGCCGCAGCACGTACCGGCGTCGGCATCCTGGACGGCTCAACGCTCGGCAAGATCGACGTCCAGGGCCCCGACGCCCCCGTCCTGCTCGATCGGCTCTACACGAACCTGATGAGCAGCCTGAAGGTCGGCTCTGTCCGCTACGGCGTCATGTGCGGCGTCGACGGCATGGTCATCGACGACGGCACGGTGCTGCGCCTGGCCGAGGACCGCTTCCTCGTCCTGACCACCACAGGCGGTGCGGCGAAGATCCTCGACTGGATGGAGGAGTGGGTCCAGACCGAATGGCCGGACCTGCGGGTCCACTGCACTTCGGTCACCGAGCAGTGGGTCACCTTCCCCGTCGTCGGCCCCCGCTCCCGCGACGTCATCGGCACCGTCTTCCCCGAGGTGGACGTCTCCAACGCCGCGTTCCCCTTCATGACCTGGCGGGACACCGCGCTTCACGGGGTACCGGTCCGGCTGGCCCGGATCAGCTTCTCCGGCGAGCTCGCCTTCGAGGTCTACGTCAACCCCTGGTATGCGGTCGCGGTCTGGCAGCGGCTGCTTGAGGCCGGGCACCCGTACGGCATCACGCCGTACGGCACGGAGACCATGCACGTCCTGCGAGCGGAGAAGGGCTACCCGATCATCGGGCAGGACACCGACGGCACCGTCACACCGCAGGACCTGGGCATGGAGTGGGCGGTCTCGAAAAAGAAGCCCGACTTCGTCGGCAAGCGCTCCTTCGCCCGCGCGGCCAACCTGGACCCCCTGCGCAAGCACTTGGTCGGGCTGTTGCCCGTGGACCGGCAGACCGTGCTGCCGGAGGGCTCGCAGATCGTGGAGTTCCTCCCCGATGGAGAACTGCCACCGCCGCCGGTGCCGATGCTCGGCCACGTCACCTCCAGCTACCGCAGTGCCGAGCTCGGACGTCCCTTCGCCCTGGCCTTGGTCAAGGGCGGCCGGTCGCGTATCGGCGACACCGTCCACGTCCCCGTCAACGGCACCCTCGTCCCGGTCGAGGTGACCGGCTCGGTGCTGGTCGATCCCGAAGGAGCCCGTCGCGATGGCTGAGCTGCTGCCCACCCACCCGCTCGAGGCGTGGAGCACGGCTTTCGAGCGCCTGCCCGACACCGTCCGTGTCGTCGTCGAGCCGTTCGTCGCGATGGTCGACGTTCGGCTCGGCGACGTCGGTTCGCAGGCCCGGAGCCGGCTGGGCGTCGACCTGCCGACTGTCCCCAACACCTGGGTATCGACCGATGCCGGGCGGGTAGTCTGGCTCGGCCCCGACGAGTGGCTGCTGACCAGCACGACCGAGGCGCCCGAGGAGCTGGAAGCCCGGGTCCGTACCGCCGTTCTTCCGATGGGTGGCTCCGCGGCGGATGTCTCCGCACAGCGAATCGGCCTACGTCTGACCGGGGCGCATGCCCGCGATGTCCTTGCCAAGGGCTGCTCGATCGACGTGCATCCCCGCGCGTTCTGCCGCGGGAGCAGCGTGCAGACCACGCTCGGCCTGGCCGGCGTCGTGCTGCTGGCCCTCGCCGGCGACGACTATCTCGTCCTCGTGCGGTCCTCCTTCGCCGCCTACCTGGCGGACTGGCTGCTGGATGCGGTCCTCGAGTTCTCCACCACCCACCACAGCTGACGGATTCACCGGCAGTCAGGAGCAGAGCATGTCCACCACCCCTCGTGTGGTCATCATCGGAGCGGGGATCGTCGGCGCCAACTTGGCCGACGAGCTGACCGCCCGTGGCTGGGACCGCGTCACCGTGGTCGATCAGGGACCCCTTCCGCTGGCCGGAGGGTCCACCTCGCACGCGCCCGGACTGGTCTTCCAGACCAACGCCTCCAAGACGATGACGGAGTTCGCGAGCTACACGGTCGAGAAGTTCAAGAGCATCGACGTAGACGGGGCCTGGTGCTTCAACCAGGTCGGTGGTCTCGAGGTGGCCACCACGCCGGAGCGGCTCGCGGACCTGCACCGCAGGCAGGGCTGGGCCACCTCCTGGGGCCTGCAGGCCCAGGTGGTCGACCCGGAGGAGTGCGTGCGCCTCCACCCCCTCCTCGACCGCGAGCGCATCCTCGGCGGGCTGCACGTGCCCACGGACGGCCTTGCCAAGGCCTCCCGGGCGGTCATTGCGCTGACCCGCCGCGCCGAGGCCCGAGGAGCCCACTTCCGGGGCTCGACCCGCGTGACCGGAATCGAGCACGCCGGCGGCCGGGTCACCGGCGTCCGGACCCCGGACGGGGTCATCGCCGCCGACATCGTGGTGTGCTGCGCCGGCTTCTGGGGCCGGGAGCTCGGCGCGATGGCGGGCATGGACGTGCCCCTGCTGCCTCTGGCCCACCAGTACGTGCGGACCGGTCAGGTGCCGGAGCTGGTCGGGCGCAACGACGAGCTCGGCGAGGCGAGCCTGCCGATCCTCCGCCACCAGGACCAGGACCTCTATTTCCGGGAACACGTCGATCGCCTCGGCATCGGCTCCTACGCACACCGGCCGATGCCCGTCGACCCGCGCGAGCTGCCCCAGGCGGACGACGTACGGGAGTCGTCGATGCCCTCGATGCTGCCCTTCACCGAGGAGGATTTCGCCCCGGCGTGGGAGCAGAGCCGGCGGCTGCTGCCCTCACTGCGCTCGTCGAAGATCGACTCCGGTTTCAACGGCATCTTCTCCTTTACCCCCGACGGCGGCCCGCTGGTCGGCGAGTCCGCCGACGTCAAGGGCTTCTGGATCGCCGAGGCGGTGTGGGTCACCCACTCCGCCGGGGTCGCCCGGGCGGTGGCCCAGCTCCTCGTCGACGGGCGGTCGCAGACCGACCTGCACGGCTGCGACGTGCACCGCTTCGAGGACATCCAGCTCGCACCGGAGTACGTGAGCGAGACCTCACAGCAGAACTTCGTCGAGATCTACGACGTGCTCCACCCCCTGCAGCCGCGGCACTCGCCGCGCAACCTGCGGGTCAGCCCATTCCACAGCCGGCAGCAGGAACTCGGCGCCTTCTTCCTCGAAGGCGCAGGGTGGGAGCGACCGCACTGGTACGAGTCCAACGCCCCGCTGGTGAAGGACCTACCGGCGGAGTGGATCCCGCCGTCGCGTGACTCGTGGAGCGCACGGTTCCACTCGCCCATTGCGGCGGCCGAAGCCTGGCGGACCCGGACGGCCGTGGCGATGTACGACATGACACCCCTCAAGCGGCTCGAGATCAGCGGCCCGGGTGCCCTCGACCTCCTGCAGCGCCTGACGACAAGTCAGATGGACAAGTCGGTCGGGTCGGTGACCTACACGCTGGCCCTCGACGAGGCCGGCGGCATCCGTAGTGACCTGACCGTCGCCCGGCTGGACGAACGGCTGTTCCAAGTCGGCGCCAACGGCTCGCTGGACCACGACTACTTTCAGCGCCAGGCGCCGGTAGATGGCACCGTCCAGATCCGGGACATCACCGGCAGCACGTGCTGCATTGGCCTGTGGGGCCCGCGGGCCCGCGACCTCGTCCAGCGGCTCACCTCCGACGACTTCTCCAACAGCGGGCTCAAGTACTTCCGCGCCAAGCGGGCCCGGATCGGGGGAGTGCCGGTGACGGTGATGCGTCTGTCCTACGTCGGCGAGCTGGGCTGGGAGATCTACACCAGCGCCGACAACGGCAAGCGGCTGTGGGACGTTCTGTGGGCCGCCGGCCAGGGCCTCGGCGTGATCGCCGCGGGCCGCGCGGCCTTCAACAGCCTCCGGCTGGAGAAGGGCTACCGCTCCTGGGGCAGCGACATGACCACCGAGCACAACCCCTACGAAGCCGGTATCGGCTTCGCCGTCCGCAAGCAGAAGGGCGACTTCGTCGGCAGCCAGGCCATCGCGGAGCTCAGCGATGACACGGTCGGCCGCCGACTGTCCTGCTTGACGATCGACGACGGCCACAGCGTCGTTCTCGGCCAGGAGCCGGTCTTCGTCGACGGCCGCCCGGCCGGCTATGTGACCAGCGCGGCCTTCGGGCACACCGTCGGCCGGCCGATCGCCTACGCCTGGCTGCCCGCCTCGGCGACCGTCGGCACCAGCGTCGAGATCGATTACTTCGGCACCCGCATCCGGGCCACCGTCGCCGCCGAGCCGCTCGTCGACCCGGAGATGACCCGCCTCCGCAGCTGACGCCGATCCTTGCTGCCCTCCGACGGACCGACGGCGTGGCCGCACCACGTTCCCGTGCGCTGCGCCGCCGGCCCGCATCGACCTCGAAGGACCCGCCCATGCGCAACAACACAGTCGAGACGTTCCTGGCCCAGCTCGCCGACAGGGTGCCCGCCCCCGGAGGAGGAGCCAGCGCCGCACTGCATGCGGCGCAGGCCGCCGCCCTGGTGGCGATGGTGGCCCGCTACAGCAACTCGGCCAAGTTCGCCGCCCACACCGAGGAGATCACTGCCATTACCAGGAGCGCCGACCGCCTGCGAGAGAACGCCCTCGGGCTGGCCGAGGAAGATGCCCGTGCGTTCACCGCGGTAACGCAGGCCTACGGACTACCGAAGGGAACCCCGGAGGAGGCAGCGGCCAGGTCCCGGGCCATCGCCGACGCCCTCGTGAACGCCGCCCGGGTACCGGCCATCGTCATCGGCGTCGCCGAGCAGATCGTCGGGCTGACGGAGCAACTGCTGCCGATCGGCAACCGCAACGTGATCAGCGACATCGCCGCGGCCGCCGAGGCCGCCCGGGCTGCGGCCACGACCGCTCGCGTCAACGTGGAGATCAACCTCGGGGGCATCGTGGCCCCCGCCACTCGGCGCGAGCTGAGAGCGATTGCCGACGGCGTCGACGACGTGATGGTGCGCGCGGACAAGGTCACCGCCGCCGTCCGGGACGGACTGGCCCGATGACGGCGAACCTCGGCGGAACCGAACTGGCCGCCGCTATCCGCGCCGAGGTCGCCGCGGCAGCCGCTGAGTTGACCGCCGCCGGCACGCCGCCCCGGCTGGCCGTGGTCGTCGCGACCGCGGACGAATCCAGCGCGTGGTACGTCCGCTCCATCGCCCGGACAGCGGAAAAGACCGGCATCGCCTGCTCGGTCGTCGACCTCGGCGACACGGCGGCCCCGGACCGGATCCGCACCGAACTGGCCGCGCTCAGCGAAGACCCGGCGGTGCACGGCATCATCCTGCAGACCCCACTGCCTCCCGACGCCATCTTCGAGGACCTCGCCTCGGCCATCGACCCCGCCAAGGACGTCGACGGCGCCAATCCGCTCAGCCTGGGACGGCTCGCCGCCGGCCTGCCCGCCTTCGCGCCGGCGACAGCTGAGGCCGTCCTCGCTCTGCTCGACCACCACGAGGTGCCGCTGTACGCAAGGAACGCCGTAGTGGTGGGCCGCTCCAACGTCGTCGGCAAGCCGACCGCGCAGCTGCTGCTGCAGCGCGATGCCACCGTGACGATCTGTCACCGGTTCACCAAGGACCTTAGGCAGTTCACCCGGTCCGCGGACGTGCTCGTCGTCGCCGTCGGTCACCCGAAGCTCATCACTGCGGAGCACGTCGCCGAGGACGCGATCGTCATCGACGTCGGGACCAACCCGACGTCCGATGGCGGGCTGGTCGGCGACGTCGACGCCGACTCGGTGACCGGACGCGCCGGCGGGCTGACGCCGGTGCCCGGCGGAGTCGGCCCGGTCACCACCGCACTCCTGCTGCAGCACACGGTCGCGTCCGCCCGCGGATAGCCCCGCCGGTTCGTTCGCCCGTCCGGGTGGGGCAGGTCGTGACCCCACCGCCCTGCCCCATCCCATCACCGACCACGCGTAGATCCCCGCGCCCTGCGCACATGGAGGGCCCCGTGTCCAGCCATATCCAGACACCCGTCAAGAGCGGTCCGGACCAGAGCGAACGGATCGGGCCCGACCCGCACGACACTGGCGGACGGTCCGTCCGTCCCTCCGCGGGTGGCGACGACGCGCCGCACCCCCTCAGCAGGTCGCTCGGCGCGGGACGGCCGCTGGTCTGCGGGATCCTCAACGTCACCCCCGACTCCTTCTCCGACGGAGGGCACTTCGACAGTCCCGCGCAGGCCGTCGAGCACGGCTGCCGCCTGGCCGCCGAGGGTGCGGACCTCATCGACATCGGCGGGGAGTCGACACGACCCGGCGCGCACGTCCCACCGTCGACGAGGAGCTCAACCGCGTTGTCCCGGTGGTCGAGGCCCTGGTTCGGCACGTCCCACTGCCGCTGTCCGTCGACACCTCACGCGCCGCAGTGATGAGGGCGGCCGTCGCCGCCGGCGCGAGCATGATCAACGACGTGCGCGCGCTGCGCGAGCCGGGCAGCCTGGAAGCCGCAGCGGACCTCGGCGTGCCGGTGTGCCTCATGCACATGCAGCGTTCGCCGAAGACCATGCAGCAGGATCCGCGGTACACCGACGTCGTCTCCGACGTACGCGCCTTCCTCGCCGAGCGCCTCGACGTCTGCCTCGATGCGGGGATCCAGCGCGAGCACCTGCTCATCGATCCGGGTTTCGGGTTCGGCAAGACGTTGTCCCACAACGTAGCGCTGCTGGCGTCGCTCGACGCGTTCGCCACCCTGGGGGCGCCGATCATGGTCGGACTGTCCCGCAAGTCCATGCTCGGACAGCTCACCGGACGGGAAGTAGGGGACCGGCTGCCCGGCTCCTTGGCCGCAGCCCTCATCGCGGCCCAGCGGGGGGCTGCGGTGCTACGCGTGCACGATGTGGCGGCCACGCGGGACGTGCTGGCGGTCTTGGACGCCGTCGACATCGGCCGCTGAGGGGCTGCCCGCTTCGGCGGGCACCGAGCACGGGCGCGATGCGTTTGGGTCAGATCACCGCACGAATCGTCTGCTCGAAGCCCAGCACGTGCTCACGGGCGAGGTAGTCGGCGCGGTCGGCGTCGCCGGCCGCAATCACCCGGAGCAGTTCCACGTGCTCCCGGACGTGCTGGTCGACCGTGGGCAGCCGATCCAGGAACAGGCAGAAGATCCGCGTCGCCAGATTGTTGTAGCGGATCAGTACGTCCTCGAGATGCGGATTGCCGGCCACCCGGTAGATGGTCCGGTGCACCGCGAGGTCCCAGCGCATCAACTCGGTCCGGTCGACCTGGCCGACGTCCAGCTGCGCGATGCGCGAAGCCAGCTCCTCCAGTTCGGTGTGCGCCGTGCGGGTGGCGAGCTCCGCGGCACGACGGGCGGCCAAAGGCTCGAGCTGGACCCGGATCTCGGAGATGTGCGCCAGGTCGGAGATGTCCACGCCGGTCGCGAACGTTCCCCGCCGCGGGTAGGACACGACGAGCCGGTCGCTCTCCAGACGCTTCAGCGCCTCGCGGACCGGGGTCCGACCCATGCCGAGCGCCTTGGCCAGGGCGTCGTCATCGATCGGGTCATTCGGTTGGATGTCCAGCATGATCAGTCGGTCCCTGATCACCATGTAAGCCCGTTCCGCCAGGGGCATGGCAACAGGCGAGTCGAGATCCACAGGTACGGCAGTCACGACCGCATTGTAAGGGCTGAAGGCCAACAACGCTTGCCCCCTTGCGAGTATCGACATACCCTTATGGCACATCTAATATATCAGATGTGTACCTGTATTCGGCGGGTGCTGCGGACCCGGGAGAGGGGCACGCATGACGATCAGCGTCTTCGACCTGTTCAAGGTGGGGATCGGCCCATCCAGCTCGCACACCGTCGGCCCGATGCGGGCAGCCCGCTCCTTCGCGTCCCGCCTTCGCGATGAGGGCCTACTGGTTCGGGTCACCGGCGTGCGCTGCCAGCTCTTCGGTTCCCTCGGCGCCACCGGGCACGGGCACGGCAGCGTCAAGGCGGTCGTCCTCGGCCTGGAGGGGGAGCAGCCCCACCTCGTCGACCCGACAGCGGCCGAACCCCGCGTCGAGATCGTCCGTAGGGAAGGGAAGCTGCGGCTCGCGGGCGAGCATCCCATCGCGTTCTCCGTGGACGACCACGTCGTGCTGCACCGGCGCAAGCGACTGGAGTTCCACAGCAACGGCATGCTCTTCCGGGCGCTGGACGCCGACGGGAACGAGCTGCGCCGACGGGAGTACTACTCCGTGGGCGGTGGCTTCGTCCTCGACGAGGACGAAGCCGGCAACCCGTTGATCGTCGAGGACCGCACCCCGGTCCGGTACCCGTTCCGCACCGGCGAGCAGTTGCTGGCCCGGACACGGGAGACGGGGCTGCGGATCAGCGACGTGATGCTCGCCAACGAGCTGGCCTGGCGCAGTGAGGCGGAGATCCGCACCGGGCTGCTGCGCATCTGGTCGGTGATGCAGGAGTGCGTGGAGCGCGGCACCCGGACCGCCGGTGTCCTGCCCGGTGGGCTCAAGGTCCGGCGACGCGCGGCCGCGCTGCGCGCGCAGCTGGTCGCTCATCGCGACGAGGCCGATCCGCTCCGGGCGATGGAGTGGGTGACCCTTTACGCCCTGGCGGTCAACGAGGAGAACGCGGCCGGCGGCCGGGTGGTCACCGCGCCGACCAACGGTGCCGCCGGCATCGTGCCGGCGGTCCTGCACTACTACCGGGACTTCGTCGCCTCTTACACCGGGGACGGTGTGGTGCGCTTCCTGCTCACCGCGGGGGCGATCGGGCTGCTGTTCAAGGAGAACGCCTCGATCTCCGGCGCGGAGGTGGGCTGCCAGGGCGAGGTCGGCTCAGCCTGCTCCATGGCCGCCGCCGGCCTCGCCGAAGTCCTTGGGGGAACCCCGGAGCAGGTCGAGAACGCCGCCGAGATCGGCATCGAGCACAACCTCGGCCTCACCTGCGACCCGGTCGGCGGCCTGGTGCAGATCCCCTGCATCGAGCGCAACGCCGTCGGCTCGGTCAAGGCCGTCACGGCGGCCCGCATGGCGGTCCGCGGGGACGGTCGGCACCACGTTCCGCTGGACAAGGCCATCAAGACGATGCGTGAGACCGGCGCGGACATGAAGGACAAGTACAAGGAGACCGCCCGTGGCGGGCTGGCGCTCAACATCGTCGAGTGCTGAGGAGGCACCCGTGTCCCACCCGTACACTCTCACGCTGAGCTGCCAGGAGCTTCCGGGCATCGTGAAGGCGGTCAGCTCGTTCCTGTTCGAGCACGACTGCGACATCGTCGAGCACCAGCAGTTCGATGACACCGCCCGCGGGCAACTGTTCCTGCGGACCGCGTTCGTCTGCGCCGAGGACACCGACGCAGAGCGCCTCGCCGCGGCGTTCCGCACGGTGGCCGACGCGTTCGGCATGACCTACCAGGTCACGAGGGACCAGCCGCAGCGCGTGCTCGTCATGGTGTCCAAGCTCGGCCACTGCCTCAACGACCTGATCTTCCGGTGGCGCGCGGGCAGCCTCGGCGCCGAGCTCGTCGCCGTCGTCTCCAACCACGAGGACCTGCGCTCGATGGCCGAGGCGGCTGGCCTCCCGTTCTTCCACGTGTCCCTGACGGCGGCCACCAAGCGCGAGGCCGAAGAGCGCCTGCTCGAACTGGTCGACGGGTACCGGGCCGACCTCGTGGTCCTGGCCCGCTACATGCAGGTCCTCTCAGAGGAAACGTGCACCGCACTGAAGGGACGGGCGATCAACATCCATCACTCCTTCCTGCCGGGGTTCAAGGGCGCCAAGCCCTACCACCAGGCCTTCGACCGCGGCGTGAAACTAGTCGGCGCGACGGCTCATTACGTGACCTCCGACCTGGACGAGGGCCCGATCATCGAGCAGGAAGTCATCCGCATCGACCACACCTACGACCCGCGCGCGCTGGCCACGGTCGGCCAGGACGCCGAAGCGCTCGCGCTCTCCCGGGCGGTGCGCTGGCACAGCGAACGGCGGGTCCTGCTCAACGGCCACAGCACCGTCGTCTTCCGCTGAGAGCCCCGCAATGAGCAGCGGCGCGGGCCGGGCAGCCGCTCGACAGCACCGGCACCGCTAGTAGTCGGGTCGCCCGGGGGACTCTCACCGGTGAGAGACCTCCCGGCTACCCGACTTGATTCACCACGGCTACGCGGCGTCAGTGACGCTCGGCCATACGGAGCCGTCGCCGTCGAACGGGTGCTGTGGGAGACAGGCAGGCAGGTCGGCCGCGACGGCTGCGTGGCAACGATGGACTCAATCCGTACGAAATCGCAGGTGGGCTTAGCTTGGCGTTTAACCTCGCCGAGTCACCTGACCTGCTGATCTTGGCTTCTTCCTGAGACAGCAAGACGGCCGTTCTTCACGCTTCGAGGTGTTGAGCAACATCGCGTGAACGGCCGCTGTGAAGAGTCTGGCTTCTGTAGGTCCCGTTGACGCCGCGCTGAGCGTGCTGTCCCACTTTCGTGTCGAGTTCTACGACTGTCTCTACTCCCGTGCGGATGCGCTCTTCGAGCTGACCGACGCGGTGCTGTGCGCCGATGGTCCGGTGACGTCGCTGGCCGAGCTCACGCTGACGGCCGAGCACCAGCGTGGGCACGGGGCGATGTACGACGCGGTCAACCATGGCTGGCTGGAGCCACGTCGCCTGCGCAGGCTGCTTGCCTCCACACCGCTGCCCCGTGCGGCCGACGGGCGGATCGTCCTCGCGGTCGATGTGAGCAACTGATGCCCGAGCACAAACAGTGACGACACCGACGTTGGGCCGATCGTGGCCCGTACCCCGTTGGACCTGGATGAGCTCGTTGAGCACTGGACCCTGCTGAAGGACGAGCAGGGGCTCGTGTCCGGCAAGCACGGAGGGCAGGGGCGGCTTACCGCGTCCGGGGCGCGCCCGGGAGGGCTGCGGGGCCGGGAGGGCGGAGTGAGCCTTGCTGTCGGATGCTGTCGTGCAGGGCTGCCCAGGTGGGCAGGAGGAGAAGCGCGAGGGCGGCGGTCGAGCCCGTGATCGTCGTCGAGATGAATCCCATCCCGGACAGCGGATCCTCCTGGCATGCCGGGTGGCTGGTGCCCCAGCGTACGCAGGCGAAGTGGTCGCGTGAGGTGAACGCGGCCAAGGGAAGCAGCAGCCCCGCTCCGAGGACGGCGAGCACTCCGTGGAGGGCGCGCAGGTCGTGGTGTGCGTTGCGCCGTGCCACGAAGAATCCGGCGGTCAGTTGCAGCAGCATCGCGACGGGCACGGTGTAGAGGGTGAAGACCGAACCGAGCCACTGGATCGGCCACGGGAAGACCAGGGCACTGACGACGTGCACCACCCAGAGCGCGAACCCCGCAGCCGCGCCGAACACGACGCCGCCCACCAACGCCCGCACGGGACGCAGGCGCTGTGGGGCGAGGAGCGCCGCAGACGCCTCCGAGGACGAGGGCCACAGCAGGAACCGTCCGGGTCCCGCTGTGGGCGCGTCGTGCCTGACACGGTGGAGGAGCCGTGCCCCGAACGGCGCGGCGAGCGGCATCGCGGCGGTTGCTGCGACCACGGCGATGACCACCGGCGGGGGTGGGAGGACGGCGGCCATGGAGAACACATAGCCGAGGTAGTCCAGCGGCGTCGGTAGCAAGTTCAGCGGACTCGGCAGGGTCAGCAGCCCGAAGCCGGGTCCCCCCGCGGGATAGACGCGTCCGAGCCAGATGCTCAGCAGCGCCACACCGGCCGCGCAGCAGCCGGCGATCGGCGCGAACGGACGGCGGGCGGCCAGCACGACCGGTGCCCACGCGCGGGCGGTCACCGCGTTCCACTGTACGAATCCGTAACCGACGGCTGTGAGGAGCAGCCACCACGACACCTGCACCACAAGGGAGTTGGCGACACCGAGGGCGAAGGCCGTGCGGTACTGCTCGTCCCCGAACGTGCCCAGGGCGAGGCCGCAGCCCACGGCCAGCCCTGTGCGGTGGGCTCCCGCCCACCTGGTGTGGTCCAGATGCGCGGCCAGCGTCGCGCGCCAGATGCCCGCGGCCACGCTGCCGCCCAGCAGCACGGCGGGGACGAGGGCGCTTAGTGGTCCGTGCTCGAAGTCCTTCGGGGGTTGACTTCGGCTCCGGTGTTGTGTGTGTCGTCTGGTCAGATGTCGGGGGCTGCGAGGTGGAGTT
>NZ_RJVR01000013.1 GCF_003999195.1 Streptomyces soli | reverse complement strand
ATCTCCAAGTCCACCGACGCGACCGCCTTGGCGGCATCCTGCACGAATACCAACATGCAGCGTGACCAGCACGGACGTGGTTCTTGGCACCTACAGGGCCGGCGCCCGCTTCTCGATCACCACCGGGATGAACCCGTCCATCAAACGGGCCATCATCGGCATTCCCAACGAGTCCTGGCAGCACATCAGTTACCCGAACGCGGTGGAAGATCCCGACACCGGTGAACTCATCTCGGACGCCGAAGTCGCCGAGATACCCGCCTACACCGCCTTCACCGGCCGCAAGAAGGCGGACCAGGTCACCGCCCGGCTGATCGTGCGCCGGGTCCGTGACCTGGCCAAACCCGCCACCATAGGCGAACAGGGCGAGCTCTTTCCCGTCTGGCGCTACCACCCCTTCTTCACCGACAACCCCGCCCCCACCCTCCAGGTCGAACAACAACACCGCCACCACGCGGTAGTGGAACAGGTCATCGCGGACAGCAAAGCCGGCGCTCTGGCCCACCTGCCCTCCGGACACTTCCACGCCAACGCGGCCTGGCTCACCCTGTGGGCCATGACCTACAACCTGCTGAGGGCCGCCGGCGCTCTGACCTCGACGTTCCACGCGAAGGCGACCACCGCCACACTCCGGGCCCACCTGGTCCACATCCCGGCCCGGATCGCCCGCTCAGCACGCCGCATCACCCTGCACCTGCCCCACAACTGGCCCTGGCAGCACGCCTGGACACACCTGTTCGACACCGTCCACGGCCCACCCCTGGCGGACTGACAGCCCCGTCCACCCCACCCGCCAGGGCCTGACCGGAACACCATCTGTGGAAAAGCTGGGCAAACCAGCAGATACCACCTGCCCAAACGCAAGCACCTCACCGAAACCGGCTCCAGAAACCATCAGAAGATCATTTCCGAAGAGCGTCGGTGGATCGAGGCTAAGCCCGGGGACGGGCTCTTCGAGGGGTCGTCGGCAACCGATGCGGAGTTCCATCAACTCGCTTGCGCGCATGCCGGAGGCCGTGGCCAGCACGATCATCGCTGCGGTGCGGACGATGCCGACCAGAGCGACGGCCTGGAGACGGTGCAGAGGCAAGGTCCAGGCCAACACGGACGAGGTGTCCGCCGTCGTGATCTCGGCGGCGTCCCGGGCGAAGACCTCCTTCACCCCGACCGACGCGACTGCGTCTTCCAGCGGGCCTCGCAGGCGGCGCATCCAGCGGGCCTCGAACTGGCTGATCCCGGATCTTCGTGTAGCCGCTGGTGATCCAGGTCGATGCGTCGCGGGCGGGGTTGCGTTGGAGGGCTGGGGTGATGGTGCGGAAGGTGATGCGGATCCATTGGACGGCTTGGGCTGGTGTGGCGAGGTCGCTCCGCCGAGCCAGAACCGGCTGCGCAGCCGGTTCTGACGGCCCCGGCCGCCCATCGCTCGCCGGCTGCCGGGCTGATGCCGAGCACACGTTGGAGGGGGGTGGCCGGTGCCATCTGGATGCAGAGGTCGAGTGGGGCGGCCGGGGGGACGCGCCCAGCCCCCGGCGAATCTCGATCAAGTCCCTGAACTGGGGATTTCCCGCGGTGGGCGGGCGCGTGCAGGGAGGCCGTGGAAGCGCATTGTCGACAAATGAGCTACTTGGGCTGATCCTGAGATCTCAAGTTTGCTCATCAGTGAGCCGGCTGCGCCCAGCCGGCTCTCGCCGAAGTGGGAGAAACCACTGTGCATCCATGGAGCTGCGACACCTTCGTGGCCATGGCCGACAGCGTGCCCGGGGGGCACGTCCTGCTGGCCAAGAACAGCGACCGTCCCGTGTCCGACACACAGCCACTGCGCTTCCTGCCGCGCCGCACCGCGCAGGCGGGTGCCACCCTGCGGCTGGCCCATGTCGAGATCGACGACGTCGAGGAGACCTACGCGCACCTGGGCGGCTCGCCCTACTGGTGCTGGGGACATGAAGAGGGCCTCAATGAATGGGGTGTGGCCATCGGCAACGAGGCCCTGTTCACCAGGGACTGGGCGGCCACGGTGTCCGCGGTCAAGGGCGGCGCCGACCGGGACGGCGGCATCCTCGGCATGGAGCTGCTCCGTCTGGGTCTGGAGCGGGGCCGCACGGCCCGGGAGGCGCTCGACGTCATCTGCTCGCTGGTGGAGCGGTACGGGCAGTGGGGCTCCGGTGTCGTGGGGCAGCCGCCGGTCACGGGCGGGTACGACAACTCCTTCCTCATCGCCGACGCCCAGGAAGTGTGGGTGCTGGAGACCAGCGGTCACCGCTGGGCCGCCAAGCAGGTCACCACGGGGACGTACGCCATCTCCAACCAGCCGACCATCCGCACCGAGTGGGACCGCGCCAGCGGCGATCTGGTGGAGCACGCGGTGGCCTTCGGCTGGTGGGAGCCCGCGCCGGGGCGGCCGTTCGACTTCGCGCGCGCCTACGTCGACCCCGGTACGCCGCTCCAGCTGTCGCATATCCGGCTCCAGCGCTCACGCCAGCTGCTCGGCGAGGCGATGGGGGCCGGCGGGGTGGGGCTCGGCCAGGCCCAGCGGGTGTTGCGCGACCACTACGAGGACACCTTCCTCGGCGGCCCGTACTTCAACGCGGCGCTGCCCGACTTCCTGAGCCTGTGCATGCACTCTCACCCGTCGGACTTCACCTGGGGCAATACCGCCGGCTCGGCGGTGTTCGTGCTGCCGAAGAGCGGGGAGGGGCTGGCCCATCTGTGGTGGACGCCGGTGACGCCGTGCACCGGTGTGTATGTGCCGGTGTTCGTGGACGCCGGGAGGGTACCCGGGATCTTCGCCGCGGCGGGGACGGCCGGCGTCCGGGCGTGCCCTCCCGAGCACGCGCCGGTGGACACGTATGACGAAGGGTCCTACTGGTGGCGGTTCCGCCGGCTGCTCGACCTGGTCAAGGGCGGCGAGTCGGCGTGGACCTTCAGCGAGAACCAGCCCGTGGTGCGGCGGGCGTTCGACGCCCTGGAACGGCAGTGGGCGGCAGAACTCCCGCAGGTGGAGAAGGACGCGCTGGAGCTGCGCGAGCGGGGCGAGCACACGGCGATGGCGGACTTCCTGGCCGGCTACACCGAGTCCTGCGCGCAGCAGGCGCTGGAGGTCCTGGACAACCTCGTCGCGCAGCTGTCCGGCTGAGCGGCGTGCTGTCAAAACCGGATAAGCCTTGACAAGCCAACGCCAAGTCCGCATGCTACCGGCTTAAAGAGTTCAGATCTGAGATCTCAAGCAGTCCGTTTCGAGGGGCCATGGACCGTCCGGAAACCGTTCACATCCGCAGCAATGGGCAGGTCACCCTGCCCATGCCGGTCCGCCGTGCGGCCGAGCTGCAGGAGGGTGACGTGGTCGAGGTCGTCCTCCAGGACGACGGAACGATTCTGCTGCGTCCGGTCGCGGTCCTCGACCGCTTGCAGGCGGACCTGGTCTACCGGGTCGGGGCCCGGTCCGAGCCGGAGCTCACCGAGGACGACATAAGGGAGCGGGCCCGCGGGCTGGTCCGACGCCGCCGGCTTCCGGTCACCACCGGGCGCGCGCTCGACGCACTGGTGGAGCGCTACCAGCGGGGTGACCTGACCCAGCGGGCGTTCATCAGCGAGGCACTGATGCTGGGCCTGCCCTCGGCGTCGATCACGGCGCTGGTGGCCGGCACCGAGCCCGCCCCCGCCGAGGCGCCTCCGGCGCCCCCCGTGGCCGAGGAGGCGCCACAGGCGCCCGTACGGATCGCCCAGGCGTACCACTCGCTGCTGTATTTGCCGCTGTATATCGCCCATGACGTCGGTTTCTTCGAGGACGAAGGAGTGCGGGTCGAGATCACCACCGCCGGCGGCGGCACCGAGGCCTGGTCCGCGGTGGAGGCGGGCGTCGCCGACTATTCCGCCCACGATCCGGTGTTCACCGTCCGCGCCTTCGAGCAGGGGATCGAGGACGCGGTCGTGGTCGGCAGCATCTGCAACGGGCAGGCCATCCTGGCGCTGGCCGCGGACCCGGCCGTGGAGGCCACCGACGACCCGCGTGTTCTCAGCACGCGCACCGTCGCCGGGCGCACCGTCGCCACCCAGCCCCAACCCGACTCGCAGTGGGCCCTGCTGCGCTACCTTCAGTTCCTGTACCAGGCGGGCCCCGAGTCGTCCTACCGCGGCCTCCAGGTGCCGATCGGCACCGAACCGGCTTCCGTCCTGGCCGGGCAGGCCGACATCTGCCTCGCCTTTCCGCCACAGGCGGACGTGGCCATGTCGCAGGGCCTGCACGAGGTCTTCGACTTCTCCAGCTTTTTAGGCCCGTATCTGCTGTCGGCGCTTGCCACCCGGCGTGGCACCGTGCAGGACAAGCCCGCACAGCACAAAGCGGTGATCACCGCGCTGGAAAAAGCCTGCCAGTACGCCCATGCCTTCCCGGACGAAGCGGTCCGGGTGGCTCAGCTGGAATTCCCCGGTGTCGACCCGAAGGTGATCGAGAGCGCCACACGGCGCTGTCTGCGGCGCAACTTCCTGCCGCCCCACATCGCGGTGGACCGCGAGGCCTGGCAGGAGAACGGCGTTCTCAACAGGTTCGTCGGCACCATTCAGCAGTATCACTCGTCGGCCGAACTGGTCGACAACGAGATGAGTCTTCACGTCTATCGCACGCTCGGCAATCTCCGCCTCGTGTGGGACGGTCCGCGTCCCATCGGGAAACCGGTCGCCGTAGCCGGAGCGTGACCAGACGGACGTGAGGTGGGACCGGCACGTCACGCCGGATTTCCCCGCTGTCGCCGATGCCCAGGAAAGGAGCAGCATGAGCATGCTGGAAAAATTCAGAGGACCGACGACATCGATCGACGACCAGATCGAGAGCTTCGCGATCAACCGCGTCCCCGCGAATCTGCGGTGGCCCATACCCGCCATCAGCCTCGTGCTTCTCGGCAACGCCACCGCGATGTTCTTCTTCTCCTTCGGTGCCCAGCAGGCGTTCCTCGTGGGATGGCCCGGAATGCTCGGCCCGATCGCGTACTTCTTCATCGGCTCCGTGGTGATCGGCATGCTCACCATGCGCATGGCGAGCCGGGAAGGCCTGTCGCAGAACCTGCTCAGCCGGGGTCTCGGCTTCGGCAGCCGGGGCGCGGCGGTCACCTCGTTCATCTACGCCGTCAATTTCGTCTTCTACTTCCTCTTCGAGGGAACGATCGTCACGCACGCGATCGCGGGGTACTTCAAGGTCAGCATCGACTCCATCGCCGGCATCGGCATCTTCGCCCTGGTGGGCTTGGTCACCCTGCTGCTGGTCCGGCGCGGCATGCACGCCATGTCATTCCTCCAGTCCTGGGGCTTCCCGGTGTTCGTGATCCTGCTCGCCTGGGGCATGTACAAGATGTTCACGCAGCACACCCCGGTCGGCGCGGAAGGCTGGCACGCCACCGGCGCCACGGGCAGCGTGGCGATGTGGAGCGCGTTCAGCCTCGCCAACGGCCAGATGATCTTCCAGGGCCTTATGGCGACCGACTACGGGCGTTTCGCCTCCCGTGACATCCGTTACCGCGGCACCACCAGCATCATGCTCGGTGAGCTCATCCCGATGTTCGCCGTGATCTTCCTGGGCGCCTTCATCGGCGCCACGCTGCTGGCCGGACTGCACGGACCGAACGCGCAGTCCAACGCCCAGGACCCGGGCTTCATGTTCGTGTACCTCATGGGCGGTGCGGGTGTCGTCTTCGCCATCATCACCCAGATCCGCATCAACGTCATGAACCTGTACGGCGGTTCCATCGCGCTCTCGTCCGGTTTCGACGTCGCCGCCAACTTCCGCCCCGGCCGCCAGTACTGGGTGTACCTGGTGTGGATCCTGGGCGTGGTCTTCTACGCGTTCAACGTCATCAACCACCTGGGCACATTCCTGGCGATCACGGGTGTCCTCACCAACACCTGGGTGCTGATCATCCTCGCCGACTACTTCGTCTGCCGCCGCTGGATGAAGCTCGGCCGGTCGGAGAACATCGAGTTCGAGCAGCACGAGGTGCGGTCCTGGAACCCCTGCGGTCTGGCCTCACTCGGACTGGCCGTATTGGTCGGCGCGCTGGGCATCGTCGGCGTGTACCCGGTGTACTACGCGTCGTTCATTTCGATGCTGCTCGGCCCCATCCTGCACGTCGCGTTCACCGCGGCGACCAAGGGCCGCTACTACACGCCCGTCCAGGCGGACGAGGCCTTGGCACAGCCGCAGAGCGCCCTGTCGTAGGTGCTGGAATACCCGGTCCACGGCGATTTTCGCAGACACCGGCCCACACGTGGCCACCTGTGCCGCCGGAGTCGGCACGCCCCACGCGGCATCGCACCCGGACCAGGCAGCTTCCCTGACATCAGACCCTGACGATTGAGGAGTTGGGCATCATGTACCCGCACGGTTCGCAGGCCGTGATCCCGCCGCCGTGAACGGCAGGCCGGGATCACGACACTTCACGTGACGCCTTCCCCTCGTCCGCGCCGCCCGGGCACACCTGCCCGTCGCGCGCCAGAACCGGGCCGGGCACACCGCCCGTCGCCGCGCCAGAAGACGTCCGGCGCATGCCCAGCACACGCCGGACCACCACATATCCCTCATTTGGAAGGACCGGAGACATGTCTGTGGACTCCCAGGACTCCCCCGCCCCCATCGTGGTGAAGCCCGGACCGGACTACCCGTACGTCTACTCGCGCTATCTCGAGCCCATCGCCGCGGTTCCGCTCGGCGTGCCCGTCGAGATCTACACCGAGGACGCCTTCGAGAGCCACCTGCACAGCTCCGAGCAGCGCCCCAGCGAGGTGCTCGGCAAGTATTTGAACCCGCAGTCGGGCCCGATCTTCATCGAGGGCGCTGAGCCCGGCGACACCCTGGTCGTCGACATCGCCGACGTCGAACTCACCCGTGACTGGGCGGTCAGCTCGCACATCCCGGGCTTCGGCGGTCTGACGTCCACGACGTTCACCCGGACCCTGCAGGATCCGCTGCCGGAGAAGGTGTGGATCTACCGCCGCCAGGAGGACGGCAGGTTCTCCTACACCGACAAGTTCTCGGTGGAACCGCACCCCTTCATGGGCACCATGGGCACCGCCCCCGACCTCGAGGTGCTGTCCGCGCTGACCCCGTCCATGCACGGCGGCAACATGGACGTCCGTGACATCTGCGCGGGCCGGCGGACGTACTTCCCCGTCAACGTGCCCGGCGCCTACTTCTACACCGGCGACTGCCACGCCGCCCAGGGAGACGGCGAGGCCTGCGGTGTCGCACTGGAGATCACCGGCAAGGTGACGGTGATATTCGGCCTGATCAAGGGCAAGACGGTCACCTGGCCGCGCATCGAATCCGCCGAGGACATCATGGTCGTCGGCAGCTCCCGCCCGATGGAGGACGCCGCCCGCATCGCCTACGCGGAACTGGTCGGCTGGCTCGTGGAGGACTACGGCTTCGACAAGTGGGACGCCTACCAGTACATCAGCCAATGCGGAAAGATGTACGTCGGCAACATGGTCGACACGTATTACTCCGTCGTCGGCGGCGTCCGCAAGCCCGGACCGAACCCCGCCCAGGAAATCCTCGGCCTTCCCCCGCTGAACTGACCCACCCGGGACCACCGGGCCCCGGTCCAGTACGGCCCGTGGCCACGCAGGCGGCACGAACAAGGGGAGTACGTCGGCCGACACATCGGCCGCGGCACCGCCAGTGAACTAGGGCGTGTTGCGAAAGTGGACCTTGAAACCCGCGAGCTGGCTACGCGGGCACCTCGCAGTGAACGTGAGCGCTACGTGGTTGTTTCCTCGTGCGG
>NZ_RJVR01000407.1 GCF_003999195.1 Streptomyces soli | reverse complement strand
CGATGAAGGTCGAGGCGATCGCCGAACTGGCGGTGCTGGCCGCCACGTTCATCGCGGACCAGGCGGCGGCGGTGGCGACCCTGGGGCTGGCCGAGGCAACTGAGACGCTGGTCGTGGAGGCGGCCGAGAAGCTGATGGACTTCCTGGAACAGCAGCTGGAGCAGTACATCATCGGGCAGGTGATCGAGGCCGCCATGGACCCGCTGGTGGAGGTGGTGGGGCGGGCCGTGACAGGGCTGGTGTTCCAGGCCGCCGAATCCGCGCTCGGGGTGTCCGCCGACGCAGGGGGCACCGGGTCGGTGGGTGAGGGCTTCTCGATCCATCCGGAGCAGATGCACGCGCACGCGGAGCTCATGCGCGGCCATGCCGAGACCGTGGCCTCGCACGCCGAGGCGTTCCGCACCAAGCTCCCTCCACACCGGCGCAGGCCCCCGCATCGAAGCCATCCGCCTCCTCGACGGCACCAACGCCGGCTTGGGCACCACCGTCATCACCTACCACTACGACCCCCTCGGCCGCCTCACCGACATCGTCAACTCCTCCGGCCTGCCCCAGCGCCGGCCTCACCACAGGCACCAACTTGCCGACACCGGAGAGCGATCCGCTGTACTACGGCCTGGACCTGGCTGCTGTCAGCGCCGGCCCGGGAGTGAAGACCGAGGTCCTGGCGGGCGGCTGGCACGGGGCCGTCCGCTTCACTGGGCCCTTCAGTCGCACCGGCTCGTTCGGCAACGCGGCAATGCCGGCGGACATGTCCTGGGGCGAGTCTGTGGCGCTCGGCGACCTCAACGGGGACGGCGCCCAGGACCATGTGAACGTCACCTACCGCTACGGTGGTCTCTCCGGTGGCGTGGTCTTCGTGAACCCCGAGAACTACGTTCACACGCCCGGTGTGTCACCCGGTCTCCAGAAGGGCAACGGCCTTATCTCCGCCACCGGCGACCTCAACGGCGACGGATTCGCCGATCTCGTGGTCGGCGACCCGGACGAACCCGAAGTCGCCGGGGTCGACGGCGCGCTGGGCGGTCGCATCCTGGTCTGGTACGGCTCGGCGCACGGTATCGCGGCCGACGCGGCACCCGTTCAGATCACGCAGAACACCGCTGGCGTCCCCGGCGGGAGTGAGAAGTACGACGCCTTCGGCGGCGCTTTGGCGGTGGCCGACCTTAACCGTGACGGGCTCGCCGACATCATGGTCGGGGCGCCGTACGAATCCATTGGCAAGGTCGGCCGGGCCGGGCAGGTGACCGTCATCCCCGGACGGCGCACGGGCGCCCTCGGCACCGGGGCGTACGCTTTCAATCAGGACACAGCAAGTGTCCCCGGCGGCTCAGAGGTCGACGACTTCTTCGGTACGACGGTCGCCGCAGGTGATGTGAACAAGGACGGCAAAGCCGAGTTGTTCGTCGGAGCGGCCGACGAGAACAACTCCACGGGCGCCGTTTGGGTCCTCCCCGGCGGCACCTCCGGACCAACAGCCGCGGGCAGTCGCATGTTCACCGCGTCCTCCGTCGGCCTCACCCAGCAATACGGCACCCTCCTGGGCGGCAATGGGCTGCTCTGGGTGATGTGACACGCCATACGGGCGGTAGGGCCACCAGTCAACAATGCCGTACCGCCCGTAGTTGCCCAGACGACGCCACAGGTCAGGTACACGGCGCTACACCGCGCACTACCCGTGCACCACCTGGGGCGGACAGCCTCGGTCAACAGGGGGCTGGACCGCAACGAATCACCGGGCCGGAGCAGCACATCGCGCGCCGAACCGACCCGGGTTGCACTGTCTCCATGAGGGCAGTGTGGTCGGGCTGCATTTCGTTCGGCCTGGTCACGATCCCTGTCCAAATCTTCGCCGCGACGGAGGAGCATTGCGGCGGCTTCCACCAAGTCCACGCGAGCGACGGCGCGCGCATCCGGCACCGGAGGGTGTGGGAGCGGGAGGATCGGGAGGGTGTATTGACTGAACTAAGAGTCTCGTTTTCGCAGGTCAGTGGGCGTTTCTGCCTAGGCTTTGCGGGCGAGCAGTTGAATCTCCTGGAACTGCCGTCGATCGGTGGGCTGAGGCTCGCGAACCATCCGGGCTACCTCGGCCAACCCGGACTTGCGCAGCATCGCGGCGAGGTGATCAGGCGACCACCGATAGGCCAGCGCGACTGTGTGATCGAAGACCTGCGTCGGGTGAGATGGATCATCGCTTGCCGAAAAGCCGACCAGAAGGTGGCCGCCAGGTGCCAGCACACGGTGGAACTCCGCCAAGATGACGGGGAGTTCTTGCGGCGGAGTGTGGATGATGGACCAACGTGAGAGTACGCCGCCCAGCACGCCGTCAGCGATGTTCAACGCGGCCATCGAGCCCACGTCGAACCGCAGGCCCGGATAGGCCTGTCGAGCCAACTTGATCATCGCAGGAGAGGCATCAACGCCAAACGCCGCCAGCCCCAACTCATCCAGATAAGCGGTGATATGGCCAGGTCCACACCCCAGATCCGCGACCTGACCGTCCCCACTCGCACTTACGACCTCGGCGAAGGCACTCAAGATCGCGCGGTCCAAAGGCCTGTCACGCAGCTCGTCGCGAAACCGCTGCGTATACATGGGGGCCGCAGTGTCGTAGGCCTCGCGGGTGGCACTGAAGGCATCGTGTTCGACCATGCTCGCGACAGTAGTTCCTGGCGCTGAGGCGAGCCGAGAGAATCACGATCTTCCCTCCCGCCTGCTCGCCCGGGCTATCGCTAGTTCAGAGAAGTTCCGCAGCACAAGATCGCGCGCGACTGGGAGGCGTCGGACGCAGTCCGCCTGACGTTGTCCAGTCCGTACCGCTACGGTGTGGCCCGGATGTGGAGCATTGTCGCAGTGGCTCGTACACAGCGAAGTCCATGGTCTCTGCGAGAGCGAAGGCGACGG
>NZ_RJVR01000232.1 GCF_003999195.1 Streptomyces soli | reverse complement strand
GGAGGGCGGCCCCGCGTGCGCCACAGCGGGCGCCTGGGCCGGAACGGCCGGCGGGGCGGCGGGAGGAGCCGGCGGCACGGTGGGCAGCTGGGCCGTCTTCGGCTCCGCCTCCGGCACGGGCGGCACGGACGGCTCCGGCGTCGGCGCGGACGCCGGTGCAGCCGGAGCCGGGCCGACCTCGTTCTCGGTGCTCACAGCTGTTCTCCTCAAAATCAGGACGCGGGAAGGACGCGGGTGTGTGACGGCTCACTATTTTCAGTGCAACCGCCAGGCTGGACACAGCTTTTCCCACCGGGCGTCAGACCGCCGTAAACACCCGGCGGACCGGCTGGACCGCTCCGCGGTGGCACGATAGCCGGGTGACTTATGCGCGTGCGGGCCGGGATGCCGTCCCAGGTGGGAATCCGATCCAGGTCGTCGCTCACCGGGGGGCGTCGGAGGATGTCCCGGAACATACGCTCGCCGCGTACCGCAAGGCCATCGAGGACGGCGCCGACGCCCTCGAATGCGACATCCGGCTGACCGCCGACGGCACGCTGGTCTGCGTACACGACCGGCGGGTCAACCGTACGTCCAACGGCCGGGGCGCCGTCTCCGCTATGGAGCTGGCGGATCTCGCCGCGCTCGACTTCGGCTCGTGGAAGGGGCAGCACACGGACGCGGAGGCACCGGACCGCTTCGACGTCGATCCCGAGGATCTGAGCCGCGTACTGACCCTGGAGCGGCTGCTGCAGCTGATCGCGGACACCGATCGGCGCATTGAACTGGCCATCGAGACCAAGCACCCCACCCGCTGGGCGGGCCAGGTCGAGGACCGGCTGCTGGAGCTCCTCGACCGCTTCGGGCTGGCCAAGCCGGCGCCCGGCGAGCCGTCCCCGGTGCGTGTGATGAGCTTCTCGTCGCGCTCGCTGCGCAGGGTGCGGCTGGCGGCGCCCGGTCTGCCCACGGTCTTCCTCATGCAGTACGTGCTGCCCAGGCACCGTGACGGCCGGCTGCCGGCCGGCGTGCGGATCGCCGGGCCCAGCATCCGTATCCTGCGCGCCAACCCCGGCTACGTGGCGCGGCTGCAGCGGGCCGGGCACCGGGTGCACGTGTGGACGGTGAACGAGCCGGAGGACGTCGAGCTGTGCGTACGGCTCGGGGTGGACGCCATCATCACCAACCGCCCCAAGCAGGTGCTGTCCCAGCTCGGCCGGTGAGCCGAAGATTTACACGGAGTGCACCGGCGCGTTCGCACGGTGTTCGATCGGTCCGAGTGCCCCAAGAGATCGCAGTTGGCCGGTTTCCGGTCCAGGCCAGGAGGGCATCCATCCCCTGGCGTGGGGTGAAGGAGGTCTCGGGGGTGGCGTTGGTGGTGGCCCAAGAGGTGCCGACGTCCTCGACCATGGCCCTGCCCCATGGTCCGACGGGCGTCGCTGAAGCGCGGCGGAGACTGCGCAAGGAGCTCTTCTCGCATGGGGTTCCGGACACGGTGACCGACGACGCGGTGCTGATCCTGTCCGAGCTGCTCAGCAACTCGTGCCGGCACGCGCGGGCGCTCGGCGCGGATCCGGACGGCAGGCGGGACGGGGACCGTGACAGGGACGGCCGCGGTATCCGCGCCGCCTGGCGGATCGATGAGGACGGACTGCTCACGGTCGAGGTCACGGACGGCGGCGGCCCGACCCGCCCACTTCCGGCCAGCCCGTCGCTCACAGCGCGCGGCGGGCGCGGACTCGGGATCGTACGAAGCCTGTCCCTGCGGTGGGGTGTGCGGGACGCGCCGGGCGAGGTGACGGTGTGGGCGCAGCTGCCGGTACGCGGGAGGCATGCCCGGCGGGATGACCTCGCACCGCGTGTCGAGGTGCCCATCGACTTCGCCGATCCCTTCGAAGACCTTCCGTAAGACCTCCCGTAAGACGTGCGTCGGACCTTCCGCAGGCCGCCGACCGCTAGGCTCTGGCTGGAACACAGCCGTTACCGGGAGAGATCGAGCCATGGCGAAAAAGCGCCCGACGAAGACGTCCAAGGCCAGTGCCCCGCAGATCAGCGACGGGGAGATCCCGGTCGTCGGGGCGCGCGAGCCGTGCCCGTGCGGTTCGGGGCGGCGGTACAAGGCGTGCCATGGCCGGGAGGCGGCGCACGCGGTGACGGAGCTGGTGCGGCGGCCGTTCGAGGGCCTGGCCGGTGAATGCGACTGGGTGGCGCTGCGCGAGCTGGTGCCGGCCGCGACCGTCGAGCTGACCCTGAGGGGCGGGCTGCCGGAAGGCGTTCCGTCCGTGACGCTGGCGACCGTACTGCCGATGGCCTGGCCGGGGCTGCGCCGGGACACCGGTGCGGTGTTGCTCGGGCTGCAGAACGACACGGCCTCGGGTGACATCAGCCGGGACCTCGCCGACACGCTGCAGCGCGCGCTGGCCGCCGAGCCGGGCTCTCCGGTGGACGGGGAGCGGCCGGCGGCGGACGGGCCGAGGCTGCAGGATCTGCTGGACCCCGGCGCGCCGTTCGAGCCCGTCGTGCACACCGGCTTCGAGTTCTGGCTGGAGAACGCGGAGGACGTGACCGGCGAGGTGGCCGCGTCCCTGGAGCGGGCGAACGCGGCCGCGATCCCGACCGTACGGCTGACGGGGGTGGACGCGGCGTACTGGTGCGAGACGCCGGAGAAGAACCACCTGCGCTGGGTCATGCCGCACCCGGAGGAGCAGTTGCTCGACGCGCTGGCCCGGCTGCACGCCGCCGGTACGTCCTCGCTGGGTGAAGGCACCCGCCTGATCGGCTCGTTCAGGGCGCACGGGCTGCTGGTGCCGGTGTGGGACCTGCCGGTCGGAGTGACGGCGGACGAGGTGGAGAAGCCGGCCGCCGAGTTCGCCGAGCGGCTGGCCGAGGCGCTGGCCTCCGACGCACCGCTCAACGCCGACGAGCGGCGGGCCCGCAGCGGCTTCACCAACCGCCAGATCACCCTCAGCTGAGCCCGCGCCCGAGCACGAGCCGAGCCCGGCCGTACGTGATCCTGGTCACAACTCCGGCTACGGTCCAGTAGTTAAGGGCCGTAGCCGTCGCCGGAGTCAGGCGTACGAATTTGCGTACGAGAGAAAACTTGTTACCGTTTAAACAGTCCGGTCGCTGGTGCATCCCCCGTCGCCAGCGACCGGACGTTCAACTTTCCGGCCCGTAAGTGGCCGTAGGTGGCCCTCCAGCGCACCTTCAGTGCCCGGATCCCGCTCGCAGCAGCAGCCGGTCCGCATCCTTCGTCGCGATCTCCGCAACTGCCGCGTAGGCCTCAGGAACCGTGCGCTCGCGCGGCGTCTCGCAGCTTCCCGCCCGCTGCTCCGCCGCGATGAGGCAGTCCACCTGCACCGTCCGCCCGTCGGGCCGCATCAGCGTGAGTACGCCGCTGAGTTGGTGCCCGGTCGCATTGCGGTAGTACGTACGCGCCCAGGTATCGCCGTCCTCGCCGATGGTGCAGGTCTGCGCCCGCAGGCCATCGGGCGAGGCGAGCTGGGGGCCGCAGGAGGCGGTCTGCCGGGTGTCGTCGGGCTCGGGGGCGGGCTCATCGGAGGGCTCCTCCGTGCCCAGTAGGGGAAGCCGGTCCAGAAGGCCGCGTGCCCTTCCGCTGGGCGGGCCGGCGGTGGCGGCGGCCAGCGGAATCAGTGCGAAGATCGCGACCACACTCGCGAGGGCGATCAGGCGCAGGTTCGAGGCACGCTCCATCCGGCTCATGGGCCGAACATAGCGGCAGAAACAGGGCTGATCAGGGGGCCGCGCGGCGTTCGCCGGACGACGACCCCCTGCTCCAACCCGAAAGAGTGACCCTCAATACGTGAGCCGCGTCCCGTCGGGCTCGGTCGTGCCCGCCTGCACCAGGGTGTTGATGACGACCCCGATGTCCGGCAGCCACGGCGCGCCCGCCCCGGCCCCGGCATCCGCCGCCGCATCGACGACCGGCGGCCGGACCCAGCTCGCCTGCCCGGGCCCCACGGGCGACGGCGGCAGCACCACGTAACCGCCCTCCCCGTGATAGCGGAGCGAGGTGGGCACCCACTCCTGGCGGTCGAGGAGTTCGCCGAGCTGCTCCAGCGCGTACGGGGCGACGAGCAGCGCCATCCGCGTGGGGCTCGCCACCACCGGGCCGAGCCGGACGCCGAGCTTGTCGAAGACCTCCAGCGACCGCCGGCCGGCGGCGACCGGAAGGCTCACCGCCGAGACGCGATCGCCGGTGGCAAGCACCAGTGGCATTTCGGGGCGCGCAGTCCACCACCAGCGCACCATACGCGGATCGCAGGTCGCCCCGAGCAGGCCGGGATCATGGGGATGCGCACCTGGCACCGGACAGTCCGGGCGCAGGCAGGCACAGTCGAATTCCGCCGGGTTGCGCCGGCCGCCGCGCGGGTCGGGGCCCGCACCGGGCACGACGGGCCATCGCCACTGCTCGGCGCAGAGGAGGGCCGCGGTCAGCAGCTCCGGACTGCTCTTGCGTCGCCTTCCGAGGATCTCGCGCATCTGCGCTCGTCCTTTCCGTTAGCGCTAGGGGAGCTCAGGGAGCCAGGGATCTGCCCATTACACAACGTAACCTGGAGCACACCGCTTACGAGGCAGCGCATCACGTCTCAAGCCGAGCGTGGAACATGGCGGGGGGTGGCGCCGGCATGGCGTTTTGCCTTGCATGTGGCACTTGCTTGCGATTGCTCTGTGTAGTCCCGCTGAGCTGTGCGCCTTGCGAACACCCCGCCGTGGGGGGAGTTTCGGCCTGCGTGGTTTAAGACGCTCAAGCCGGGCGCCGGGTTCCTGGCCGCCTGCTCCCACCTCGTACGTACCCACTGTCGTGGATATGACGCGCTGTCGAACCCCGACAGTCGACCCCCAATTGTGGCACCCGGTGTCTCTTTTCGGCCAAGGTGCGGAGGGTGACAGCGCGGGATTCGGTTTCCGACACCGGCCCGCCTACCTGGGCAATCCTGGACATGCCCCGCATCAGGCGGTACAAGTGAATCCATTGATAGCGGCGCAGAATGACCAAGGGGTTTGCGATGCTATTGACAGAAATGCGCTGCTCTGCGGAGCTGGGCGTCCGCTCCGACGAAGATCGTGAAAGCCGACGGCCATGACAGCTGCGCGCCTTCCAAAAGTGGCTGGAATCAACCCATCCATTCCGACATCGGCGCACACTCCCGCTCCCACGGCACCCACGGTCGAACAGCAACCACGCCGTGGGGACTTCCGGCCGGTCGACCAACTGGCGGCCGTCCAGGACCGGTTGGCCTCCTGGATCTCGGATCTCACGACGCTCCACGAGCTCACGGAGCGTCTCGCGGCGACCGACACCCTGGACGCCGCACTGAGCGAACTGCTGCGCGCCGGCGGGGCGCTGCTCGGCGCCCGGCGCGGTCTGGCCATGCTCGAACCGGCCGATCTGCTCGGCCCGGACACCACCGTCGGTTTCGGGCTGGGCCGGGCCGACCTCGGCACGATCGAGACGGTGCCGGCGGAAGTCGCCGCGCCCGCCGCCGAGATCATCCACGCCGACCTGCTGCACGAGACCGGACTCGACCCCCGGCACCGCGAAGTCGCCGCCCACCTGGGCTTCGGCGCCAGCTACTCGCTCCGCCTCAGCGCCGAGGTGGCCGGCGCTCTCGGCTCCGCCGTGTGGTTCTACGACGAGCCCGCCCAGCCGGTCGAGCGCCAGCGGCACCTCGCCGGGCTCTACTGCCGGTACGCCACCGAGCACCTCGCCCGGCTGGTGGAGCTGGCCCGGGCCCGTATCACCGTCGCTACGCTACGTGACGAACTGCTGCCCGCCCGACTCCCCCGCGTCCCCGGCGTCCGACTCGCCGCCCGGCACCGCACCGGGCCGCGCGGTGGCGGCGACTGGTACGACGCCCTGCCGCTGCCGGAGGGCGCCCTCGGCCTCGCCGTGGGTGGAGTCACCGGCTCGGGGCCCAGCGCGGTCGCCGCGATGGGGCGGCTGCGGGCGAGCCTGCGGGCGTACGCCGTCATGGAGGGCGAGGACCCGGTCGCCGTGCTCTCCGACCTGGAGCTGCTGCTCAGGCTCACCGAACCGGCCCGGGCCGCGACGGCGCTTTTCGGCTACGCCGAGCCCGAGCTGCGCAAGGTCCTGCTCGCCGGGGCCGGGCACTGCCCGCCGCTCGTGGTGGGCGATCGGCGGGTCGAATTCCTGGAGACCTCGCTGTCCGCGCCGCTCGGCATGCTCTCCTGCTGGGAGGCACCCAGTGCCGAGTTCGAGGCCGGCCCCGGCGAGACCCTGCTCCTCTACACCGACGGCCTCCTGCATCGCACCGGCGAACCCATGGACCGCGCCCTCGCCCGCCTCCACGCCGCCGCGGCCTCCGCGCCGCGCACCGCCCTGGAGGACCCGGGGGTGCTGGTCGACCATGTGCTCCGCACGGTCCTCCCGGACGGGCTGGACGAGATGGACAGCCCGGAAGACGTGGTGCTGCTCGCGGCACGCTTCGACTGACCGGCCGGAGGCCGCCCGGTACGGACTTACGATGGTCCTGGTCTACACGAGGAGGCATGACGTGGCCGAGGACCGCGCCCTGGGGGCACTCCCCCTGGCTTCGCCGGGGGGACCCCCACCCAACCGCCGGGCTGGGGACGAGAACCCGGAAGGTGACGAGCCCATCAAGCAGCGGAAGAACGGCCTGTACCCGGCCGTCTCCGACGAGCTCACCGAAGTGATGAAGTCGGGCTGGGCCGACACCGAGCTGCACGACCTGCAGCCCGTCGAGCAGGCCCCGTACGCCGCCAAGCGCCGCGCCGCGCTGTCCGCCCGCTTCCCGGGGGACCGCCTGGTGATTCCGGCCGGCAACCTGAAGACGCGGGCCAACGACACGGAGTACGCCTTCCGCGCCGCGACCGAGTACGTCCACCTCACCGGCGACCAGACCCAGGACGCCGTCCTGGTCATGGAACCCCGTGCGGACGGCGGCCACGACGCCACCGCCTACCTGCTGCCCCGCTCCTCCCGCGAGAACGGCGAGTTCTGGCTGGACGGCCAGGGCGAGCTGTGGACCGGCCGCCGCAACAGCCTCTCCGAGGGCGAGCAGCTGCTCGGGCTGCCCTGCAGGGACGTACGCAAGGCAGCCGACGAGCTGCGCGAGGCGACCGGCCCGGTCCGGGTCGTACGCGGCTACGACGCCGGCATCGAGACGGCCCTGCACGACAAGGTGACGGCAGAGCGGGACGCCGAGCTGAAGGAGTTCCTGTCCGAGCTGCGGCTCGTCAAGGACGAGTGGGAGATCGGGGAGCTGCAGAAGGCCGTCGACTCGACCGCGCGCGGCTTCGAGGACGTCGTCAAGGTGCTGGACAAGGCCGCGGCGACCTCCGAGCGCTACATCGAAGGAACGTTCTTCCTGCGAGCGCGCGTCGAAGGCAACGACATCGGCTACGGCTCCATCTGTGCCGCCGGCCCCCACGCCTGCACCCTGCACTGGGTCCGCAACGACGGCCCCGTGCGCTCCGGCGAGCTGCTGCTCCTGGACGCCGGCGTGGAGACCCACAGCCTCTACACCGCCGACGTCACCCGCACCCTGCCCATCAGCGGCCGCTTCACCGACATCCAGCGCAAGATCTACGACGCGGTCTACGAGTCCCAGCAGGCCGGCATCGAGGCCGTCAAGCCCGGCGCGGCCTTCCGTGACTTCCACGACGCCGCGCAGCGGGTCCTGGCCGAGAAGCTCGTCGAATGGGGCCTGCTCGACGGCCCCGTCGACCGCGTCCTGGAGCTGGCTCTGCAGCGCCGCTGGACCCTCCACGGCACCGGCCACATGCTCGGCCTCGACGTCCACGACTGCGCCGCCGCCCGCACGGAGACGTACGTCAACGGCACCCTCGAGCCCGGCATGGTCCTCACCGTAGAGCCCGGCCTCTACTTCCAGGCCGACGACCTCACGGTCCCCGAGGAGTACCGGGGCATCGGCGTCCGCATCGAGGACGACATCCTCGTCACCGCCAACGGCAACCGGAACCTCTCGGCCGGCCTGCCCCGCCGCTCCTCCGAGGTCGAGAGCTGGATGGCGGCCCTCAAGGGCTGACGGGCCTGACCGCCTTCGTGCCGTGGCCGGCGGCGGTGTACTCCGCCGCCGGCCACGGCACGAGGTCGTCCAGCAGCATGTGCAGAACGCCGAGCGCGGCCCGATCCGCGCTCGGCGTTCGCGCGACCCGGGCCGCCGCCCGCATCTGCTCCGCCCGCTCCGGGTAGTACCGCCCGAACACCTGCGCCGACTCGGCCAGATCACTGGTCCAGCCACCCCACCGCGGCATCACCACCGTGAACCCGGTCCGTACGACCTTCCGCGACACGAATCGGCACAGCGCCCTGCGCTCGTCGTCCGTGGTGGCGGCCGCCACCCGCTCGCGCCAGGGCTGCAACTTCTGGCCCAGGTCGCCGTTGGTCTCACGGGCCAGCAGCAAGGTCGGCTCGTAGCCTGGCAGCTTCCGGCCGAGGTCCTCGCCGAGCAGCGGTGTGCACAGGCAGGGCCACGAACCAGCCCAGGTCGTAGCGCTCCAGCTCGCTCAGCAACGTCTCCGTGCTGGACAGCACCACCCCGGCCCCGTCGACCTGCGCGAAGTCCGCGTCCAGGCCCGCCCCGAGCGCGCGGGCATCAGCCCGGTCCGCCTCGGTCGGCTCGGCGCGCAGCGCCAGCAGCAGGTCCAGGTCCGACACCCCGGGCACCGCCGTGCCGCGCGGGATGCTCCCGTACAGATACGCGCTGTGCAGCCGCCCGTCGCCGAACATCCCGGCGATCCGCTCCCGCGCTGCCTCCACCACCGGCCCGAACGCCTCCGGGACGCGGCTCAGTGATCCTTCCCGCTCGATCAACATGCCGTGACTGTACGTTAATCGGCTCGTTGTCCCGTATGCGTGAGGGCAACTGGAGTTCGAGGCGTCGAGAGTGCGTGAAGTGGCGGATTGCCGGGCTGCTGACAGAAAGCCCCCGGTCGCAGAGTGAGTGGAATACGTGAGCAGCCCTCACTCCTGGCCCTGGATACGGGCAATGCCATCGACCGATTCCACACGGGAAGGCATCCCCATGCCACCGGAAACCGCATTGATCGAGTCGCGCGCACTGCGCGACAGCGTCGTGGGCCGCACGGAGGTCCTCGACAAGGTGAAGGCGCTGGCCGTTCTGCCGGACGGCGTGCACGTGACGACGCAGGGCGTCGCGGACTACTTCGAAGTCGGCGAGCGCGTCGTCAACAAGCTCATCCAGCGTCATCGCGACGAGCTCGCCAACAACGGCTTCGTCGTCCTGCGTGGCGCTGACCTGGAGCGTTTTAAGGGAGACAACCTGTCTCTCTATCAGGGAGGGGTATCCGAAAGTTATCCACAGGCCAGGTCCAACCTGGCTCTCTTCACGCGCCGGACCGTGCTCAACGTCGCCATGCTCCTGCGCGACAGCGACATCGCCCGGCAAGTCCGTACGTACCTGCTTGACGCCGAGGAAGCGGCGGTACGCCTACCGCAATCTTCCGCGGGCTATGTCTCGCTCGAACAGCTCGTCACCGACACCGCCGCCAAGGCCGCCGAGCGAATCCTTGAAGGTCCGATCGGCGCACGCCTGGACAGCCTCGGCTCACGTCTGGACAGCCTTGACGCGCGGGTGACGAACGTCGAATCGTGCCTCCCCGACGTCGGGTCCGCTCTGCGCGAGCTCGGGCCGGTCATCGCCGGGATCTCCATGCGCGTGGAGCGCATCGACCGGCGGCTCGACGCCACGCACCAGGTGGTGGGCGCCATGAGTGAGCGGCTCGCGGTCTTCGGCGAGGACCTGCGGGCGCACATCAGCTCGCACACGCACAGCTGACGCCTGACGCCTGACGCCTGACGCCTGACGCCTGACGCCTGACGCCTGACGCCTGACGCCTGACGCCTGACGCCTGACGCCTGACAGCTGGGCAAAAACCGGCCCGCCCCCTGCGCAACCGGGGGCGGGTCGGTCTATGACGCCTTGAGCAGGGAGTCGTCACGCCACTTGAGGATCTTGTCGAAACTGACGACGGCACCATGCCCGGGCCGGTTGTGGAAATGGACGTGATCCACGAGCGCTTCGATGAGGAAAAGCCCGCGGCCGTGCTCGGATGTGGACGCCTGGTCCTTCTTCGAGAGGGGCCGGACGCGCCGGTGCGCGGCGAAGGTGCGCTGCTCGTACGAGAAGCCGGGACCGGAGTCCGCGACCTCGATGCGGCAGCGGTCACCGTCGATGCGGGCGGTGACGCTGTATTCGCCTTCGGCGGCGTGCTCGACCGCGTTGGCGCACGCTTCGGTGAGGGCGACGGAGAGGTCATAGGAGATGTCCGGATCAACGCCCGCTGTCTCCATGGTCCCCAGAAGGAGACGTCGGGCGAGCGGAACACTCGCAGCCTCGCGCCGCAAATGGAGGGACCACCAGATGCTCATGCTCCAGCCTCCTGGCTGCGGCTCGACATACCCCTACGTATTGCCGCGAAGAGCCGGAGCCAATCGCCCTGTTGACGTGATACCGCTCATTCGGCGGATGCCGGACCCCGGCGCACGGGTGTACAAGGGGCGGCTGGGCGCGCGCGGCGCACCCTATCGCGAGCCGGGCCCTGCCGTACACGGGGTGAGAAGACGGTGAGAAGATAAGGCTCGTCATGGCTCTCTCCGTGCGCGCCGGCGCCGATATGCGACTGCTGCGGGCCGCGGTGTTCACCGCGGTCTGCGTCGCGTTGTCCGCGACCGCGCACACGCTCGCCTCCGGCCACGTGGTGGGCTGGTGGCCGCTGCTGGCGGGTTGGCTGGCGGTCTTCGGGTTCGCCGCGCCGCTGGCCGGGCGGGAGAGGTCGCTGCCGGGCATCGCGGCGGGGCTGGTGGTGGGCCAGCTCGGTCTGCACGCGCTCTTCAACGCCGGCGAGATGTGCGCCCAGCCCGCCGCCGCCTCGCGGGGTGCGGGGCTGATGACGCTCGCCGGGCGGCTGCTGTGCGACAACCACGGCGTGCGGCTGACGCCTGCGACGGCGGAGCGGGTCGTACGAACTGCCGGGCTCGACCCGTCGCACGTATCAGGCATGTCCGGCATGTCGGGCGTGGGCACCACAGCTCACACCAGCACCGCCGACGCCATGGGCTCGTACTCGCTGTCCATGGTCATAGGACACCTGCTGGCCGCGCTGGTCGCCGGCTGGCTGTTGCGGGGCGGCGAGGCCGCGCTGTGGCGGCTGGTGCGGCTGTCGGCCCGGTCGCTGCGGTACGCGTTCTCTCTCGTACGGGTGCTGGTGGCCGGAGGCGTCGGCGCACCGGCCGCCGCCATGCCGCGGCAGGCCCGTTTCGCGGAGGGACAGCGGCGGCCGCGCACCGTACGACTGCGGCACAGCGTGGCGCGGCGGGGGCCGCCGACGCTGGCTCTCGCGGCCTGACGCGGCGTCTCCACGCCTCACGTTCGAGTGGTGGAGGGGGCCGTGGTGGGCCGTGCGCGCCATCATCCCCCCGTTCATTCACCACTGACTGACTGTGGAGTACCTGCAGCCATGAAGAGCCTGAAGAACCTGAAGAACCGCCCATCCGGCCGCCGCGCCATCGTCGTCGCGGGCGCCGCCGGGACCGCCGTCCTGCTCGCCGCCGTACCGGCCTTCGCCCATGTCTCGGTGCAGCCGGGAACGGCCGCCAAGGACAGCTACAGCACGGTGTCGTTCAAGGTCCCGAACGAGGACGACAGCGCTTCGACGATCAAGGTCGAGGTCAATCTGCCGACCGATCACCCCATCGCGTCCGTGGCCACGCAGCCCGTGGCCGGCTGGACGGTGAAGGTCACCAAGAGCAAGCTCACGACGCCGCTGAAGACGGACGACGGGACGGTCAACGAGGCCGTCACGAACATCACCTGGAGCGGCGGGCAGATCAAGCCGGGTGAGTTCCAGCAGTTCCCGGTCTCGATCGGCCCGCTGCCCGCGGACGCGGACCAGCTGGTCTTCAAGACCCTCCAGACGTACGACAACAAGCAGGTCGTCCGCTGGATCGAGGAGCAGCAGGCCGGCCAGGCCGAACCCGAGCACCCGGCGCCCACGCTGGAGCTGACCGCCGCCGCGTCGGACAGCCACGGCCACAGCACCTCGGCCACGTCCGCCGCCTCCGCCTCCGCCTCCCCCGTCTCCGACCACACCGAGACCGCGGCCACCGACAACACGGACTCCACGGCCCGCATCCTGGGCATCCTCGGCATCGTGATCGGCATCCTGGGCGTCGGCTTCGGCGTGCTGGCCGGACGCCGCCGCACCACTCCGTCGGCCTGACCGGCCCGGCCGGCGCGCGCCGGTCCGTACGGCACACGTACGGACCGGCGCGCCCGGCCCCGTAACTCTCTTCCTGGGGATCGATTCATGCGTCTACGTCACTGGCCCACGGGAGCGGTGCTCGCCGCCCTCGCCCTCGGCCTCACCGCCTGCGGCACCTCGTCCGACAGCTCGTCGGGCGAGCCGGCCGCCGTCATCACCGCGTCGCAGGAGGCCGGCACCGTCGTCGACACGCCCTTCCCGAAGCCGGACCTGATCCTCACGGACACAGCCGGCAAGAAGTACGACCTGGTCAAGGAGACCAAGGGCAAGCCGACGCTGATCTACTTCGGCTACACGCACTGCCCCGACGTCTGCCCGACCACGATGAGCGACATCGCCATCGCCAAGTCGAAGCTCTCCGCCGCCGACCGGGCCAAGCTCCAGGTCGTCTTCATCACCACCGACCCGGCCCGCGACTCCCCCAAGCGGCTGGGCGAGTGGCTCGACGCGCAGGACAAGAGCTTCGTCGGCCTGACCGGCGACTTCACCACCATCCAGGCGGGCGCGCGGTCGGTCGGCATCGACGTCGAGAAGCCGGTGAAGGAGAAGGACGGCTCCATCACGTCCACCCACGGCGCCCAGGTCCTCGCGTACTCGCCCAAGGACGACATGGCGCACGTGTTGTACATGTCGGGGACGACGTCCGACCAGTTCCTGCATGACCTGCCCACCATCATCAAGGGGAAGACCCCGTGAGGCACCGCGCGTCGCTCGCCGCGTTCGCGGCCCTGGCGGCGGTGGCGGCGGTGGCGGCGCTGGCTCTCGTCCTCACCGGCTGCGCCTCGAAGGGCCCCGAGCTGAAGGTCAGCGGCGCCTACATCCCGCAGCCCGCGCTGGCCGACATGGCGGCCGGCTACTTCACCGTGACCAACACGGGGGGCGCGGACGCGACCCTCACCTCGGTGACGAGCGGCTTCGCGGCCGACATCACCATGCACACGACGAAGAACAGCAGCATGCACGCGGTCGGCTCCTTCACCGTGCCGGCGGGCGGCAAGCTCGTCCTCGGCCTCGGCCGGAACCACCTGATGCTGATGAACCTGAAGCACAAGCCGCTGGCCGGCGAAAAGGTTCCGCTGCAACTGCACTTCCGCGGCGCCGACGCGATAAACGTGCAGGTGCCGGTCGAGCCGGCCGGCTATCGCCCGGGCAACTGAACTGAGGAGAGCCATGCAAAAAGCCCACGGGGGCAGCCGCCGTACGGCCGTCCGGCGCGCGCTCGTCCTCCTGGCCGCCCTGGTCGCCGTCATCATCGGCGCCGCCGCCCCGGCGTCGGCGCATGCCGCTCTCCTCAAGACCACCCCCGGTGAGGGCGCGGTCGTCAAAACCGCGCCGACGCAGGTGGAGCTGACCTTCTCCGAAGGCGTACTGCTCTCCGACGACTCCGTCCGCGTCCTGAGCCCGGACGGCCGCCGCGCCGACACCGGTAAACCGCACGCGGCCGCAGGCGGCGCCCAAACGGCGGCCGTCGCGCTGCGGTCGGGCCTGAAGGACGGCACGTACACCGTCGCCTGGAAGGCGGTGTCGGCGGACAGCCACCCCGTCGCGGGCGCCTTCACCTTCTCCATCGGCGCGCCGTCGAAGACCACCGTCGCACTCCCCCAGCCGGAGGCGGGCGGCGGCGTGGTCGGCACCCTCTACGGGATCGCGCGCTACATCTCGTACGCGGGCTACGCCCTGCTCGTCGGCGCCGCCGTCTTCCTCGGGGTGTGCTGGCCGCGCGGCGCGACGCTGCCGCCGATGCGACGGCTCGTCGTGGGCGGCTGGGCGGCGATGGTGGCGGCGACGCTCGCGCTGCTGATGCTACGCGCGCCGTACGCGAACGGCGGCGGCCTGGGCGACGCCTTCGATCTCAGCGCCATACGGGACGTGCTCGACACACGGCCCGGGGCGGCGCTGCTGTCCCGGCTGCTGCTGCTCGCCGCCGGTGCGGTGTTCATCGCGGTGCTGTTCGGTACGTACACGAAGCGCGAGGATCCGGTCGAGCGGCAGGACCTGGCGTGGGGGCTGGCGATCGGCGGCACGGTCGTGGCGGGCGGGCTGGCGGCGACGTGGGCGATGTCGGAGCACGCGTCGGTGGGGATTCAGTCCTCGATCGCGATGCCGGTCGACGTCCTGCATCTGCTGGCGATGGCGGTGTGGCTCGGCGGGCTGGTGGCGCTGCTGACGGCGCTGTTCAAGGGGCAGGACACGCAGGGCATCGAGCGCGAGGCCGTGCGGCGCTTCTCGCGGATCGGCTTCGGGGCGGTCGTGACGCTGGTCTCGACGGGCGTCTACCAGTCCTGGCGGCAGGTCGGCTCCTGGAACGCGCTGGTCTCGACCTCGTACGGGCAGCTGCTGTGCGTCAAGGTCGGCCTGGTCGTACTGCTCGTGGAGCTGGCCTGGCTCTCGCGACGCTGGACCGCGCGCCTGGGCGAGGCCAAGCGGACGACGGCGACAACGGCTGTCGCCAAGGTGCCGGTGGGCGCGCGCCCCGAGGGCGACGGCGAACGGGCGGACCAACTGGCCCGCCAGGAAGCCGCGTTGGCCAGGACCCGGGCCAAGAAGGCCCGGGACGCCGACCCGGAGCGTACGGGGCTGCGGAAGTCCGTCCTGGCCGAGGTGGTGGTGGCGATCGCCGTGCTGGCGGTCACGACCGTGCTGACCAATACGCAGCCGGGGCGGGCGGCCGCCGAGGCGGCCACGGCCGGCACGGTGACCGCACCGGCCACCACGACCCCGGAGCCGCTGGATGTGACGCTCCCCTTCGACACCGGCGGCCCGAAGGGCAAAGGGACGGCGGACGTCACGCTCGACCCCGCGACGTCCGGGCAGAACGAGCTGCACCTGCTGATCATCGGCACGGACGGGAACGCGCGCGATGTGCCGGAGGTGAAGGTCACCTTCACCCTCACCGCCAAGAAGATCGGCCCGCTGCCGGTCACGCTGGGAAAGATCGACACCGGCCACTGGGCCTCGACCAACGTCCAGCTGCCGATGCCCGGCCAGTGGCTGATGGCCGTGACCGTACGCACCTCCGACATCGACCAGATCACCGAAACGAAGACAGTGAAGATCAACTGATGACGAACGACAGCACCATCTCGCGGCGCCGCCTCCTCGGCACAGCGGGTGCGGCCGGCGCCGCCGGACTCGTCGCGGGCAGCGCCAGCGGCGCCGTCGCCGCGTCGGCCCTGCGCGACGAGCCCACCGCGCTGGCCTCGGTCGGCGCCGCCACCGTCCCCTTCCACGGCACGCACCAGGCCGGCATCACCACCCCGTTGCAGGCCCGCGGCCACCTCGTCGCCTTCGACCTCGCCGCCGGTACGGACCGCAAGGGCGCCGCCGCACTGCTGCGCCGCTGGTCGGCGGCGGCGGAGGCCATGACGGCGGGCAGGGCGCCGAGCGGCGACAACCAGATCGCCCTCGACGCCGGGCCGTCCTCCCTGACCGTCACCTTCGGCTTCGGCCGCACTTTCTTCGCCAAGGCGGGCCTGAGCAAGCAGCTCCCGGAGGCGCTCGCACCGCTCCCCGACTTCTCCGCCGACGCGCTCGACGCGAAGCGCAGCAACGGCGAGCTGTGGATCCAGATCGGCTCCGACGACGGCCTCGTCGCCTTCCACGCCCTGCGCATCCTCCAGAAGGAGGCCGGCGACGCCGCTCGTCTCCGCTGGCAGATGAACGGCTTCAACCGCACCCCCGGGGCCACGGCGCAGCCGCGTACGGCCCGCAACCTCATGGGTCAGATCGACGGCACGAACAATCCGAAGGAGACCGACGCCACCTTCAACGAGCGGATCTTCGTCCCCTCCTCCGGCTCGCCCGAGTGGATGGCCGGCGGCTCGTACGCGGTCGTACGCCGCATCCGCATGCTGCTCGACTCCTGGGACAACCTCCCCCTCGACCGCCAGGAGAAGGTCATAGGCCGGCGCAAGTCCGACGGCGCGCCCCTGTCGGCCGGTAAGGGCGGTACGGAGACCACCACGGTCGACCTCGACAAGTTCACGAACGGCGCGCTCGCCATCGCCGGCGACGCCCACATCCGCGTCGCCAAGCCCGAGTCGAACGGCGGGGCCGCCATGCTGCGGCGGCCCTTCTCGTACCACGACGGCTATCGGGACGACGGCGCCCCGGACGCCGGTCTGCTCTTCGTCTGCTGGCAGGCGGATCCCCTCACGGGCTTCGTGCCGGTCCAGCGCAAGCTCGACCGCGGCGACGGACTTTCCCGTTTCCTCAGCCACGAATCCAGCGGCCTCTTCGCCGTCCCGGGCGGCCCGGCCAAGGGCGAGTACGTCGGCCAACGCCTTCTGGAGGCCTGAGGGCGCGCAGCCGCTAGGCTGGACGCATGTCGCCGGCGAGCCGCTACACCTATCTCGGACCAGAGGGCACCTTCACCGAGGCCGCGCTGCGGACCCTCCCGGAGGCCGCGACCCGGGAGCTGGTGCCGATGGTCTCGGTGCCGGCCGCGCTGGACGCGGTCCGCAACGGCGAGGCGGCGGCCGCGCTGGTGCCGATCGAGAACTCGGTCGAGGGCGGCGTGACGGCGACCCTCGACGAGCTGGCCACGGGCGCGCCGCTCAGCATCTACCGCGAGGTGGTCCTTCCGATCGCCTTCGCGCTGCTGGTACGTCCCGGAACGAAGATGTCGGACGTGAAGACGGTGACCGGGCATCCTGTCGCCCAGCCGCAGGTCCGTAACTGGCTGGCGGCTCATCTGCCGGACGCCGTGTGGGAGTCGGCCGCGTCGAACGCCGACGGTGCCCGGCTGGTGCAGGAGGGCCGTTTCGACGGGGCGTTCGCGGGCGAGTTCGCGGCGCCGACGTACGGGCTGGAGCCGCTGGTCACCGAGATCCACGACGCGGCGAACGCGCAGACCCGCTTCGTCCTGGTCGGCCGCCCGGCGCGGCCGGTCGCGCCGACGGGGGCGGACAAGACGTCGGCGGTGTTCTGGCTGGGGGACGACCACCCGGGCGCGCTGCTGGAGCTGCTGCAGGAATTCGCCGTACGCGGTGTGAACCTGATCCGGATCGAGTCGCGGCCGACGGGCGAGGGCATCGGGCAGTACTGCTTCTCGATCGACGCTGAGGGTCACATCACCGACCGCCGGGTGGGCGAGGCGCTGATGGGGCTGAAGCGGATCTGCCCGAAGGTGCGCTTCCTGGGGTCGTACCCGCGGGCGGACGAGGTCCGCCCGAAGGTGCGCAAGGGGACAACGGACGAGGAGTTCACTGCGGCCTCGGACTGGCTGGGCCGGGCGCTCGACGGGCGCGCCTGAGCCGTCCCGAAGCCGCGCCTGAGCCGTTCTCGAGTTATCCACGAAGTTATCCACAGGGGCTGAGGACTACCTGGGGATAAGTCGACAGGACAGTCCGACCTAGTCGACAAATCGGTACAGGGGTATCAACTCCGTCCACAGTGGCGCACGTCACCCCTGACCACCCGTTCGTCAGCCCCATCCCTTCGAACAACTCGGTAGAGGGAAGAGATATCACTCGAAGGGGAGTGTGAGACGGGTTTGAACCGGGAATCCGTAGCCGAGCACTCAGCCCCCGGAATGATCAACTCCGTCTTCCACAGTTCGCACGCACAACCTGTGGACAACGGGGATATCCCCACTCGGCCCTGTGGATAACTCAACCCCCCGGACCTGCTCAACTCCCGTTGTCCACAAGGCCAGTGCATCCACACGAGGGACACACGGAATTCGGTTGGCGGCCACTTTGCGGCCGTTATCGCTTTTCCCTCCCCTTTTCTCCGAATCGGACAAAATGCCCCATAAAGCGCTTAACTTGTCGCGTGGAAGGCCGCCGCACCGGTAGCCTGTCCTCGTGATTGACCTTCGCCTGCTTCGTGAGGACCCCGACCGTGTGCGCGCCTCCCAGCGCGCCCGTGGAGAGGATGTCGCGCTCGTCGACGCCCTGCTCTCCGCCGACGAACGTCGCAGGTCGTCCAGTCACCGCTTCGACGAACTGCGCGCCGAGCAGAAGGCACTCGGCAAGCTCATCCCCAAGGCCCAGGGCGATGAGAAGGCCGAGCTTCTGAAGAGGGCCGGCGAGCTGTCCGCCGCCGTCAAGGCCGCCGACGCCGAGCAGAACGAGGCAGCGGAAGAAGCCCAGCGCCTTCTCCTCCAGCTCGGCAATGTGGTCCACCCCGACGTGCCCGTCGGCGGCGAGGAGGACTTCACCGTCCTGGAGACCATCGGCACCCCGCGCGACTTCGCCGCCGAGGGCTTCGAGCCCAAGGACCACCTGGAGCTGGGCGAGCTGCTCGCCGCGATCGACGTGGAGCGCGGCGCCAAGGTCTCCGGCTCGCGCTTCTACTACCTGACCGGCATCGGCGCCTTGCTGGAACTGGCCCTGGTCAACGCGGCCATCGCGCAGGCCACCGCCGCCGGCTTCATCCCGATGCTGACCCCCGCGCTGGTCCGCCCGCGTGCCATGGAGGGCACCGGCTTCCTCGGCCAGGCCGCGGAGAACGTGTACCACCTGGAGAAGGACGACTACTACCTGGTCGGCACCTCCGAGGTCCCGCTCGCCGCCTACCACATGGACGAGATCCTCGACGCCGCCAAGCTGCCGGTGCGCTACGCCGGCTTCTCCCCCTGCTTCCGCCGCGAGGCGGGTACGTACGGCAAGGACACCCGGGGCATCTTCCGGGTGCACCAGTTCGACAAGGTCGAGATGTTCTCGTACATCGCGCCCGAGGACGCCGAGGCCGAGCACCAGCGCCTGCTGGATTGGGAGAAGCAGTGGCTGACCTCGCTCGGCCTGCCCTTCCAGGTGATCGACGTGGCCACCGGCGACCTCGGCGCGTCCGCCTCTCGGAAGTTCGACTGCGAGGCCTGGATCCCCACGCAGGGCAAGTACCGCGAGCTGACCTCGGCGTCCAACTGCAATGAGTTCCAGGCCCGGCGGCTGTCGATCCGGATGCGCGACGAGAAGGGCACCCGCCCCCTCGCCACGCTCAACGGCACGCTGTGCGCGGTACCGCGCACGATCGTCGCGCTGCTGGAGAACCACCAGCAGGCCGACGGTTCCGTCCTCGTCCCCGAGGTGCTGAGGCCCTACCTCGGCGGGCGCGAGGTCCTGGAGCCGGTCGCCAAGTGAGCGCTCTTCCGTACCAGCTGATCGCGACCGACCTCGACGGAACGCTGCTCAACAGCCACCACCAGGTTTCCGGACGGACCCGCAGGGCGCTCGCCGCGGCCACCGCGGCGGGCGCCGCGCACATCGTCGTCACCGGGCGCCCGGCATCCCGTACCAAGCACATCCTCGACGACCTCGGTTACGAGGGCCTGGCCGTCTGCGGCCAGGGCTCGGAGGTCTACCACGCGGGTGAGCACCGGCTGCTGACCTCGGTCACCCTCGACCGGCAGACGGCGCAGCTCGCAATGGCCAAGATCGAGGCCGAGACCGGCAAGCTGTCGCTCGGTTTCGTACGGGACGGGCTGGACGGCGGCTACCTGGTCGGGCCGGGCTTCGAGCTCGCCTGGGACAAGCCCATCGACGGGCAGATGACCAGCCGGGACGAGCTGTGGGCCGAGCCGCTGGCCAAGATCTTCGTCCAGCACCCGGACCCGTCGATCGGCGATGACGAACTCGCCGCCATGGCGCGCGCCGCCGCCGGTGACCTGGTCGGCGTCGTGGTGTCGGGCATCGGCATCGTCGAACTGCTCCCACTGGGCCTGACCAAGGCCACCGGTCTGTCGCTGGCCGCCCGGCGGCTGGGGCTGCGGGCCGCCGACACCATCGCCTTCGGCGACATGCCCAATGACCTCCCGATGCTGGATTGGGCTGCGTACGGCGTGGCCATGGCCAACGCCCATACGGAACTGAAGGCCGTCGCCGACGAGGTCACGGCCTCCAACGACGAGGACGGAGTCGCCGCGGTGCTCGAAGGACTCTTCCCGGGGGCGTGAGCGCGTAGCACACGAAGCCGATCAGCAGGGAGGAGAAGTGCCCGAGGTCGGTGAAGGTACGGCCACTGCCCAGCAGGGGATACCCGAAGAAGCCGATGGCGGCGGCGGCGTACAGCCAGCGCAGCGGCCGGGGCCGCCGGGGCAGGTAGTAGGTGAGGACGCCGACGATGCCGACGAGGCCGTAGCTGACGCCGATGTCGACGGTGTAGGCCAGGGATCTGGGCAGTCGGTTGTAGCTGATGCCCATCAGAACGGCCCGCTGGCTGATGAGGGTCGCGCCGACGTGTGCGGTGGCGACCACGGCAAGCCAGCGGCCGGTGCCGAGCCAGCGTTCGGCGGGGGCGTGGATGACCTCGTAGAAGAGGAAGTAGAGCGCGAAGCCCGACGGCGACTCTATCCACAGGGCGCTGACGATCAGGACGCGTACGGGGTGGGCCCGCAGCTCCACGAGGTTGGTGCTGTTGTGGTGCAGCAGGAATTCGCGGAGTTCCGGCGAGACGACGGCGAGGATGCCGCTGTTGACGGCCAGGATCAGCAGCCAGAGGTGGGTGCCGGGGGTGGAGCGCACCCAGGGCACGGCCCGGGATACGACGAAGCGCGCCGCGTCACTGAGGTGGAGCGTGACGCGGCGGCGCTGCGTGGTGCTTTCGTCGGCTGCCATTGACCCTATTTTCGGGCATGGCGATTCGGACTGCTCAGGCGACCTTGACTGCGGAGATGTCGAAGTTGAGCTTGACCTTCTCGCCGATCAGGACGCCACCGGTCTCCAGGGCTGCGTTGTAGGTCAGGCCCCAGTCGGTGCGGTTGATCGTGGTGGAGCCCTCGAAGCCGACGCGCTCGTTGCCGTAGAGGTCCTTGGCGGCACCGTTGAAGGTGAAGTCGATGGTCACGGGCTTGCTGATGCCCTTGATCGTCAGGTCACCGGCGAGGCGGTACGTCTCCTCGTCGACCCGCTCGGCGGAGGTGCTGCGGAAGGTGATCTCCGAGTGCGTCTCGGCATCGAAGAAGTCGCCGGTGCGCAGGTGGCCGTCGCGCTGCTCCTGGTTGGTGTCGATGCTCACAACCTTGATCGTGACCTCGGCGGAGGAGGCGGACGGGTTGCCGCCGTCAAGGTGCAGCTTGCCGTCGTACTCGGCGAACTGGCCGCGCACGGTGGTCACCATGGCGTGCCGGACGGAGAACCCGATCTCGCTGTGGGTCGTGTCAATCGTGTAGTCACCGGTGAGGTGCGCCAGGTCGGGGCCGGCGGTGACCGTGTCGGTGTCGGTGTCGGACTTGCGGTTGAACAGACCCATGATGAACTCTCCTGAGGACTAGTTGGTACGGCTTTCAACTTCTTCGACCGTAGCGCTATTCCATTGAGGGTTCAAGTAGTAGGCCGGGTGGGATTGGATGATCAGACGACCGCACGCACCGGAGCAGTCGCCCTCTGGCGGGCGGCGGCAGGCGGGCGGCGGGCCGGAAGCCACAGTCGCAGCACCCTCAACCGCCCGGGGGGTGAGCACGGCAAGCAGCAAGCCGAGGGCGACGAGGAACAGGCCGGCGGCGAAGACCAGGGGAGGCTCAGACATACACGCAAATGTGACAATTCAAACTTCGCTACACCGTGAGCCGTGCCTCGCCGCCCGGCGAAGACCACTCTTTCGGGCCAGGACCTGTCACGGGACAGGCCCTGGCCCTGCCCTCTACCGGCCGCTCACTCCTCACCCGCCAGCGTCAGCGTCCGCAGCTTCTGCCCCGCGAACCACGCGCCGACCACCGTGACGCCCGCCAGCAGCACCAGCGCCGTCGGCAGCCCGACGTCCGAGCTGACCGCGCTGCCGTCGCCCGCGATCTTCTGCGCCAGCGCCAGCGCCCACTGCTGCACGCTCAGCGTCCGCGCCCCCGGCACCAGATTGCCGATCAGGGTCTCCCAGACCAGGGCGTAGACCAGCCCGAAGACCACCGCCTGCCGGGTGACCACCCCCAGCAGCAGGAAGACAGCGCTGTACGCGACCGAGGCCACGGCCGCAGCGGCGCCGAAGGCGATCGCGAGATTCTGGCTGTTGCCGTTGAGGATGTAGCCCGCGAGGATCATCGGCACGGCCGAGAAGACCACCGAGACGCCGATCGCGACCAGGAGCTTGGTGAGGATGATCGTCGGCCGCTTCAGCGGCTTGGCCAGTACATAGACGATCGACCCGTCGTCGATCTCCGGCCCTATGGCGCCGGTGCCCGCGATGACGCCGATCAGCGGCACCATCGTCGCGAGCCCGAAGCCCCCGAGGATCGAGGACGCCGTCGAGTCGTCGGCGCCGGTCAGGGCCCGTACGGCGATCGAGATCACGAGCAGCAGCAGCGGCAGGGCGAAGAGGATCAGCGCGCGGCGGCGGCCGAGCAGCGCCTTGTAGGTGAGCCGGGCCACGGTGGGATTGTAGACAGTAGACATCGCTCCGGCTCCTTACGCCGTGACCAGGTAGGAGAAGACGCTCTCCAGGGACTCGTCGGACGGCGAGACCGCGTACAGCCGGATGCCCTGCTCGCGGGCGACGCGCGGCAGCAACTCGGTGAAGCCGGTGAAGTCGATCGCCTGGATACGCAGTGCCTTCTCGTGCCAGTCCAGCTCGATGCCGGCCGTGGACGCGTCCGCGATCAGAGCCGAGGCGAGCGCCCGGTCGTCGCTCGACCGTACGAGATAGCGGTGCGGGCGGTCCGTCATCAGCCGCCGGATCTTCCGGAAGTCCCCGGACGCGGCGTGCCGCCCGGCGACCACCACCTCGATGTGGCTGGCGAGCTGCTCGACCTCCTCCAGGATGTGCGAGGAGAACAGCACGGTGCGGCCGTCCGAGCCCATCTGCCGCAGCAGATCCATGAGTTGGAGCCGCTGCCGCGGGTCCATCCCGTTGAACGGCTCGTCCAGCAGCAGCACCGACGGCTCATGGACCAGGGCCGAGGCCATCTTCACGCGCTGCCGCATGCCCTTGCTGTACGTCGCCACCTTCCGGTCCTGCGCGTACTCCATCTCGACCGTGGCCAGCGCCTTGCGGGCTGCCTCGCCCGGATTGGCCAGCCCGTGCAACTCGGCGTTGGCGACCACGAATTCGCGGGCAGTGAGGAAGTCGTACATCGCCTCCCGCTCCGGCACGATCCCGATCTCCCGATAGACCTGCTCGTTCCGCCAGATCGTGGCGCCGTCGAGCGTCACGCTGCCGGTGGAGGGGGCCAGGAAGCCGGCCATCATGTTGATGAGCGTGGACTTCCCGGCGCCGTTCGGGCCGAGGAGGCCGGTCACGCCGGGGCCGATCGTCATCGTGACGTCATTGACGGCCACGACATTCCCGAACCAGCGGGACACATGGTCAATGGACAGGGTGGTCACGACAGTCCGACCTTTCGGTAGCGGCGCATCAGCAGGCCGAACGAGCCGCCGATCACGGCGAGCAGGACAACGAGGAAGACCACCCCGGCCAACGCCGAGTCCGGGCCCGCCGCGTCGACGTACGAGGAGGTGGAGCCGAGCCACCACGTCTGCACCCCGTCGATGAGGGTGATCGGCGAGAAGAGGCCGAGCCAGCCGATCGCGCCCGGGTTGCCCTGCACCGACGCCACGGCCTGGACGCTCGACACGGCACCGTAGGAAAGGGTGAAGACGGCGATGATCGCCGCCACGCCGAAGCCCCGGCGCGGCGTCAGCGCCGCGATCAGCAGGCCCAGGCCCGCGTAGAGCAGCGACAGCAGCAGTTCGGCCACGAGCGCCTTGGCGAAGCCCGCCGTCTGGCTCCCGAAGTCGAACTTCGCGAGCAGAGCTCCTACATAGAGGATGGCGACGGGAATCGCTGTGAGGGCGAACAGCGCCGTGGCCAGCGCCGCGAACTTCGCCGCGACGTAGTCGATCCGCTCGATCGGGCGCGAGAAGTACAGCGGCGTGACCTTGAAGCGCAGGTCGAGCGAGACGGACTGCGGGGCCTGGGCCGCCAGGAAGAGGCTGATCACCGCCTGCATGATGATCGCGTAACGGGTGTACTCGACCGGCAGCTTGGTCATGCTGGTGCCGATCGCCACCGCCACGATGATCGCCGCCGGCGCGCACATCACCGCGAACAGAATCATCGGCAGGACCTTCGACTTCGCCGACCTTCCCAGTCCGTACGCCCCGCGCAGGCTCTGCGAGTACAGCGACCGGCGCGCGTACGCCCGACCCAGGCGCGGGCCGTCGTAGTGGCGGTAGCCGATGTCATGGATGACGTCAGGGGTGACGTCAGGCTGCGCTGTCATGCGACTCTCCCCGGAAGATCTCGGCAATGCGGTGCCGCCGCTGCTCCATGCGTACGAGCCCGACACCCAGCTCCGCGACCGCGTCGCGCACGGTGTCGTACGTCTCGTCACCCGCTATGTCGACCAGCAGCAACCGGCCGTCGGAGTGCGCCGTCAGGCCCGCGGCGGTCAGCTTCTCGAGCAGCTGCTCCTCGCTGTCGGTCACCTCGACGGCAAGAGCCGCCGTGGCCTGCGTGAAGTCGCTCGTGGAGTCCGCGCGCAGCAACGTCCCGCCGTCGATGACGACGATGTGGTCGCTGGTCCGCTCCAACTCCCCCAGAAGATGAGAGGTCACCAGCACCGAGATCCCGAAGTCTGTGTGGACGCGCCGGATCAGTCCCAGCATCTCGTCCCGGCCCACCGGGTCCAGGCCGTTCGTCGGTTCGTCCAGCAGCACCAGCTTCGGGTCGTGAACCAGCGCCTGGGCCAGCTTCACGCGCTGCTTCATACCGGTCGAGTAGCCGCCGATCGGGCGGTACCGCTCCTCGTACAGGCCGACATGGCGCAGGGTGTCCGCGGTGCGCTCGCGGGCAGCCGTCGGGGGCATCCCCGACATCCGGGCCATGTGGACGACGAGCTCCGTCGCCGACACATCGGGCGGTAGGCAGTCGTGCTCGGGCATGTACCCGACCCCGGCGCGAATCGCCGCGCCCTCGGTCGCCACGTCCAGCCCGAGGACCTTCGCCCCGCCCTCCGTAGCGGGCGACAACCCCAGCAAGATCTTGATCAGCGTCGATTTACCGGCCCCGTTGGCCCCCACAAGACCGGTCACACCGGTCTTGATGTCAACGGTCAGCCGATCCAGCGCGGTCACCCTCGGGTACCGCTTCGTCAGGCCTTCAGTGGCAATCACAGTCACAACCCCGACGTTAGTGGCGTACGCCACACCCCGTCGTCACCCTTGAGGGCTGGTTCCATGTCGTACTCCGGGCTGACGTCCCCGTAGGGGCCGCACGCCGCGGGTCGACCGCCCGCGTCAGGCGGCGAGCGTTGGTGACGGGGAGTCGGTGGGGTCGCCGGGAAGGCTGCGGGTGGCGGGGGAGGAGCCGTGACGTTCGGCGTGGATGCGCTGCTTCATGGTGGGAGGGAGCGACCGGTCACGAAGGGGCTCAAAAGACCGGGGCGAGGGGATGGTCGCCAGGAGGTTGCGGCGGGTGGGTTCGGTGGCGTCGGTGGCCACCGATCGCGGCGTGGCCGGGATGGTGGCCTTGGACGTGACCGTGACTCCCAGGGCGGCAACGCACTTCACGAGCACGGCGATGAAGGCGTTCCAGAACGTCGTGACCTTGGCGATGGACATGGGCCTCTCACTTCCTCATGTACGGCTATCAACCTGCTCCGATGATGAGGAAAGCGAGCACGGATTTGTGGATGCCGCACCTTGGATGCGGCGATATACACATGAACGCCACCCGGGCGGAGTAACGAGGGCTTCGACTGCGGCCCGTGCGGGACGGTCAAGAGCCTGAAAAGAATCTTCACAAAGAGCACATCCTTTGCCCGTTCCGAGGAGTCTCGTGAGGAAGCAGTATTCTCATGTGACCGCATTACAGGGGCATTTGGAGCACTCATCTTGATAACCGGCATAAAAGGCATACGTCGCGCATCCGCGGTTGTCGTAACCGCGGGAGCCGTCCTGACGGCCGCGGCGTTCGCCACTCCGGCGTCGGCCGCCACGCTCGCGACGCCCACGATCGTCGCCAAGGGCGGCTTCGTGATGAACAACGGCACGGGGAAGACTCTCTTCACCAAGGCCGCGGACACTCGTCGTTCCACCGGCTCCACAACCAAGATCATGACGGCCCGGGTGGTGCTCGCACAGACGAACCTCAACCTGGATTCCAAGGTCACGATCCAGAAGGCGTACAGCGACTACATCGTCGCGAACAACGCGTCGTCGGCCCACCTGATCGTCGGCGACAAGGTGACGGTCCGCCAGCTCCTCTACGGGCTGCTGCTCCCGTCCGGCTGCGACGCGGCGTACGCACTGGCCGACAAGTACGGCACGGGGACCACCCGGGCCAAGCGCGTGACGTCGTTCATCGGCAAGATGAACTCCACCGCCAAGAGCCTCGGCCTGACGAACACGCACTTCGACTCGTTCGACGGCATCGGGAGCGGCAAGAACTACTCGACGCCGCGCGACCTGACGAAGCTCGCCAGCAATGCGATGAAGTACTCGACGTTCCGTACCGTCGTGAAGACGAAGTCGACGAAGCAGAAGGTCACGACGAAGAGCGGCGGCTACCGCTACATGTCGTGGACCAACACCAACACGCTGCTCGGCAGCTACACGGGCACGATCGGCATCAAGACCGGCTCGGGCCCGGAGGCCGGGTACTGCCTGGTCTTCGCCGCCACCCGGAACGGCAAGACGGTCATCGGCACGGTCCTCGCGTCGACCTCGGTGGCCAACCGCACTTCCGACGCGAAGAAGCTGATGGACTACGGCTTCAAGAAGTAGCCCGACCCGGCACAGCTGTGTGGCACCTGCCCTCGACCGCCCGGGCGAGGGCAGGCCGCTTCACCGGCTCAGCCGCAGGGCCATCACCGGGCAGGCGGCGACAGCCCGACGGGCGTCCGGGAGCAGCCCGGCCGGGACGGTAGCGGCGCGGAGCACCGGGTAGCCCCACTCGTCCAGCCCGACGAGCTCGGGAAGGAGTTCGGCGCACAGGCCGTGGCCGTCGCAGACGGTGAAGTCGACGGCGAGTGACCGGTCGTCCCCGCTCATCGCCATTCCTCCTCTTTCGGGGGCCGCGCGGGCGGCACCGGCAGGACCAGGGCGTCGTGCGCGGGGGAGCACGGCCCATAGCGGACGTGCCGGAGCACGTCGTCGCCGAAGACCCTGAGCGCCGAGGCGGCCAGTCGGGCGGCTCCGTCGGGGTGACGGCAGCCGCCCCGGCCGGGAAGCACACCGAGCCGGCGGTTCAGCCGCTCCAGCAGGGTCGCACCGGGCCGCCCCCAGGCGAGTTCGGCGAAGTCCTCAGCCACGGACGGCAGTCCGAAGCGGCAGGGCCCGCACTGCCCGGCGCTCTGGCCGGCCAGATAGGCCAGCGCAGCGGCCGTCTCGGCGAGGCCGCAGGCGTCCTCGGGCAGCGCCGCCAGTACTCCGGCGCCCCGGCCCAGCGCCACGCCGTTCAGCGGCACTGGCAGCCAGCTTCCGAAGAAGCCGCCGGCGAGGACCGCGCCGAGCCGTCCGGTGGGCCCGCCCGCCACGCCGAGGGCCCGGGCGACGGGGCTGCCCATCGGCACCTCGTACACGCCCGGGGTGCGGACCGCGCCGGAGAGCGTCACCAGGGTCGTGCCGGGGGTCTCGGGGCTGCCGGTCTCCCGGAACCAGTCGGGACCGTAGCGGGCGATGAGCGCGAGATGGGCCAGCGTCTCCACATTGTCGACAAGGGTGGGTCGGCGGCCGACGCCCTTCTCGAAGGGCCGGGGCGGTGTGGCCTGCGGCCGGGCGTCGCCGCCGTTCAGCCAGTTCACCAGGGAGGTCTCCTCGCTGGAGACGAAGTGGTGCGGCAGGGTGTGGATTTCCACCGGGACCGGGTCCCTACCGGCGCGGCGGCGCTCCTCCACCGCCTGGGCGAGCTGGCGCTCCTGCCCGACGCGGGTACGGGCCAGGCACAGGTGGACCGTGGTGGCGCCGACCGAGGCGGCGGCCAGTACGGCTCCGTCCAGGACCAGGTGGGGGGCGAGGAAGAGCAGCGTCTCGTCCTTGCTGCTGGCCGGTTCGCTCTCCATGCCGTTGGCGACCACGACCGCGGGGCCACGCTTCCCGGCGACCGCGCGGAGCTTGCGGCCGGTCGGGAAACCGCCGCCGCCCCGGCCGGTGAGCCCGGACTGCTCGACGGCGGTCACCAGCGCGCCGTCGGCCGCCGCCCGCGGGAGGGGGCCGTAGAGGTCGAGGTGCTCGGCGAGTCCTGCGGGCCGGCCGGTCTCGTACCAGCCGTGCAGCAGACGGGCCCCGTACGGACTGACCGGAGGGCGCAAGCCCTCCGGTGCGTGCGGGGTCAGGGTGTCGGTCGTGTCAAGGTTCACTCGTTGCCTCTTCCTTCTCCTTCGTGGTTCTCCCCGGACGCGCCGAGCGTCACCGGCACCCGTACGGAGGCAGGCGGCCCCCAGACCCGGGCCCGGCGCGCCGCGCCACCGGTCGTGCGGGCGATCCGCCACCCGACCGCGGCGAGCACGGTCGCCAGGCAGGCCGCGTACAGCAGGAGCTGCGGGCCGAGCCGGGTGTCCGTCCCTGTGCCGACGGCATGGAACAGGGCGACCGGCCACGCCCCGTACGCCAGCCAGTGCACCGCCTTCCACCGGCGGCGCCCCAGGCGGTGGCGCAGGGCGCTGGTGACCGCGACGGCCAGCAGCAGGTCCAGCGCGACGGCCCCCAGGCCCACCCACAGCGGTTGGTACGACGACGCGAGCGGGATGAAGGCGGCCGGCCAGCCGATCGAGGTGTAGCTGTCGCTCACGGCGGTGGCGATGTGCAGGCCGAGGAAGGCCAGGGTGAGCAGGGACAGGTTGCGGTGGAGCGAGGACACCTCGAACCTGGCGATCCGCTGCGGCGCGTACCGGCCGCCGGCCGCGATGCCGAGCGCCACCGTGGCGGTCAGCAGCAGCACGGCCACCGTGCCGGTTGCCCGGGTGGCGTACCAGAGCGGGCTCGGGCCCGAGGAAGCGAGCGCGACAAGGGCGTGCGCCGAGGCGGTCATCGGGAGCCTCCCGTCGGGTCTTCTGCCGGGTCGGACGGCCATCCGTTCAGGAGGCATACGCTCCCGTCGGCCCGGACCAGCCGGGCGGGCAGTCCGGTGCTGTGCAGCCAGGCGGGGGCGCGCTCGCCCAGGACGATCGCGGCGGTGGTGGCCGTGTTGGCATCCACGCAGCAGGCGGCGGCGACGGAGGCGGTGCGCCAGATCGCGGGCGCCGAGTCGCCAGTGACCGGGTCGATGATGTGGTGCCGGGTCCGGCCGCCGCGCCGCCAGGCACGGACGGTGGTGCCCGAGGTGGCGAGCCCCCCGCCGTGCACCGTGACGACCGGTCCCGCATCGGTGGGCACGGCGCCGTGGTCGTCGGCGATGGCGATCCGCCACCCGCCGTCCGGTGGCCGGCCGGCCACGGAGAGGTCGCCGCCGAGGTTGACCAGCACCCCGCAGCCGGTGGCGCGGGCGGCCTGGTGTGCCGCCCGGTCGGCGGCCAGGGCCTTGGCGGTGGCGCCCAGGTCGAGTGCGGCACCGGCGGGCAGCGTCAGCAGCCGCAGGGCCGGGTCCCAGCCGACAGCGCGCCATCCGGTGGCGGGCCGCAGCACGGGCGACGGGCCGCTGCGGGCGATCGCGGCGAAGGTGACGTCGTAGCCGAGGGCCGCGATGGCCGGGCCCACGGTGGGGTCGACGGCGCCCTCGGTCAGTTCGGCGGCGCGCAGCGCGACCCCCACCGCCTCGGCCAGCAGCGCCCCGACCGCCACCGGACGGCCGGTGCCCGCGGCGGCGTTGGCGCGGCTGAGCTCGGAGTCGGGGCGGAAGCGGCTGCACGCGGCGTCGACGGCGTCGAGTTCGGCCCGCAGCACCTCCAGGGCCAGGTCCGCACGGGCCGGGTCCGCGGTGAGCAGTTCGGCCGTGGTGCCCAGCGCACGGAAGGACGTACGGGCGGGCTCTCCGCGCCGTACGGCCGGGTCCACGAGGGCGGTCATGACGCACCCGAATTGGTCTGCGGCGCCTGCGACGTCGTTCCGGGGGCCTGCGCCGGGGCGTGCAGACGGCCCGACGTGCCCCGAGTGCTACTGCTGCCGCTGCCGCCGACCGGCGCGGTGGTGGTGGACGACTGGGCGGAGGCGCCGGGGATCGCGTGCGCGTAGCCCGCGCCGAGCGCGGCGGTGCCGGCGACGGCGGCGACCACCGCCCAGCGGGTGGCGCGGCCCACGCGGCGCCGTCCCTGGTCACGGCGGCGTACGGCGGCCGTGACGGAGGGGTCGGGGCGGTGGTCCGGGGACCGAGGCGGCTGGGGAAAGGCCATGGGAGAGAACTCCTCGCAGCGAGGGCGGTGCTTCCTCACTCAGGCTGCCGTGCGGCCCGTCAGGAACCCGTACAGGGAATCCTCAGAAGTGGTTAAGACCCGGAAGTGGCCAGGTCAGAGCTGGTCAGGACCGAGAAGTGGCCAGGACCAGACATGGTCAGGCCTCCCCGGCGGGCAGCTCCAGGACGACGGTCAGGCCGCCGCCCGGGGTGTCCTCCAGCCGCGCCACCCCGCCGTTGGCCGTGACCAGCCGGTGCACGATCGCGAGCCCCAGACCGGTGCCCGACCCCTCCCGATTGCCGAACCGCCGAAAGGCCGCCCCACGCGCCGACGTGCTCATGCCAGGGCCGTCGTCGGCCACCGCCAGCAGTACCCGGTCGCGACGGGCGTGTCCCTCGATACGTACCCGCGCACCCTCGCTCACCGCGTCCAGGGCGTTGGCCAGCAGGTTGTCGAGTATCTGCTCCAGATCCCCCGCCCCCAGGTGAGCGGTCAGACCGGCGGGACACCGGCCGGTGAGCGTGACCTGCTTGTCCTGCGCCAGCGGGTTCCAGGCGGCGACCCTGTCCTCCACCACCTCGTCGACCCGCACCGGAATCGGCCGCGGTACGGCGTTCTCCGCCCGGGCCACCGCGAGCAGGCCGTCGACCAGCCGGGACAGGCGGCCGATCTCCTCCTGGGCCGCGGCGAGTTCGGACGCGATGTCGTCGTCGGCGTCCGCCGCCAGTACGTCCAGTCGCAGCCGCAGGGCGGTGAGCGGCGTACGCAGCTGGTGCGAGACGTCGGCGACCACGGCCCGGTGACCGTGGATGAGCGTCTCCATGCGGGCCGCCATGGTGTTGAAGGTCGCCGAGAGCCTGCGTACCTCGTCGGGCCCCCGCCCGCCGGACGCCCGTGCCTCCAGCCGGCCTTCGCCCAGCTCGCGGGCGGCGGCGTCCACGACCCGCAGCGGGCGGCCGACCCAGCGGGCGAGCGCCACCGCCAGCAGCGCGCCCGCGATCAGGCCGCCGACCCCGATCAGCGCCAGCCGCCACCACATCGTCGCGATGCGGTCGTTCATCGTCTTCGCCGACCGGGAGAGTACTGCGGCGCCGACGGGGTGTGCGGTGTCACCGATCGGGACCGCGACGACGAGCCGGTTGTTGCTCTCCCGGGCGACCGTTTCCGGATCGGCGATCACTTCGCGGGCGAGGTCGGCCCAGTCCGCGGTGGCCTTCTTCGTTTCCGCGGCCTTCTGCCCGGGACAGCTGGTGGCCGCCTCCAAGGTGCCGTGGGAGTCGAAGACCGCCGCGCAGTCCCCCTCCTGCCTCGCGCTGTTCAACAGCTGTCGCGTGGAGGCGGCCGAATGCCGGTCGGACAGGTGCTCCTCGGCTGCGGCCGCGATCGCCCGGCCCGCCGCCTCGACGTTGTCATGGAAGGACGTGCGCTCGCGCGAGGACAACGACAGCCCCAGCGGAACGACGGCCAGCACCAGGAGCACGGTGACCAGTGCCATGACGGCCAGGGCGATGCGGCGGGTCATCGCGACACCGGTGGTGCGGGTGGCTCGGTGGGCGTGTCCGGCGCCGTATCCGGCGTGCCGAGGCGAAAGCCCCTGCCGTACACCGTCTCGACCAGCCCCGGCACGCCGAGCTTGCGGCGCAGCGCGGCGACGTGCACATCCAGCACCTTCGTCGGGCCGTACCAGTGGGCGTCCCAGGCCCGTTCCAGGATCTCCTGCCGGGTGACCACCCGGCCGGGGTCGACGGCGAGGGCCTCCAGGATGTCGAACTCCTTCGGCGTGAGCGCCACCTCCCGATCCCCGACGGTGACCTTGTGGGTGCGCGGGTCCACCATGAGGAGGCCGTGACGCAACAACTCCTGTCCGGCCGAGTCGACCGGGCGGACCCGTCGCAGGACCGCGCGGATCCGGGCGAGCAGCTCGGCCAGGCCGAACGGCTTGACCAGATAGTCGTCGGCGCCCTCGTCGAGCGCGGCGACCCGGTCGCCTTCCTCGCCTCGGGCCGTCACCACGATGATCGCCACCCCGGAGCGGCTGCGCAGCCGGCGGCACACATCGAGACCGTCCACGTCGGGCAGCCCCAGGTCCAGCAGGACGACATCGGGCTCCGGCACCGCGCTCAGCGCCTGCTGCCCGCTGGACACACTGCCGGCCTCGTAACCGGCCCGTTCCAGTCCCCGCACCAGGAGATCGGCGATCCCAGGGTCATCCTCGACAACGAGCACCCGCATCCTGTCATCCTAGGCCGCCCCGGAAGGGCCGGTCGGTGATCACGAGCGTTCTGACCGTAACCTCGTTCCTATGCGTCTGAGCACTGTCATCCTCCCTATCCACCGCTGGTCCGAGGGTCAGAAGGTGTGGCGTCGCGCCGAGGAACTCGGCTTCCACACCGCCTACACCTACGATCACCTCTCCTGGCGGAGCTTCCGCGACGCGCCGTGGTTCGGGGCGGTGCCCACGCTCACGGCGGCTGCGGCGGCGACCGAGCAGATGCGACTGGGGACATTGGTGACGTCGCCGAACTTCCGGCATCCGGTGACCTTGGCCAAGGATCTGATCACGCTGGACGACGTGAGCGACGGTCGGATCACGCTGGGGATCGGGGCCGGCGGGACCGGCTTCGACGCCACGGCGATGGGGCAGGCGGCGTGGTCGCCCCGGGAGCGGGCGGACCGGTTCGGGGAGTTCGTGCCGGTGCTGGACCGGCTGCTGACGGAGCCGGTGGTGACGTACGAGGGAGAGTTCTACTCGGCGCACGAGGTACGGAACATCCCGGGGTGTGTGCAGCGGCCGAGGATTCCCTTCGCGGTGGCGGCGACAGGGCCACGCGGGCTGAAGCTTGCGGCAAGGTACGGGCAGGCGTGGGTGACGTACGGCGATCCCCGCGGGCCGGCGGACATTCCGGCGGAGGAGTGCCCGGCGGTGGTCTCCCGGCAGCTGGACAAGCTGCAGATCGCCTGCGCGGAGATCGACCGGGAGATGGGTGAGCTGGACCGCGTTTTGTTGCAGGGATCGACGGCGGAGCGGCCGTTGGAGTCGGTGGACGCCTTTGTGGAATACGCGGGGCGGTACGCGGAGATCGGGATCACGGAGATCGCGATCCACTGGCCGGTGCCCGAATCGGTCTACGACGCGGACATGGGTGTGTTCGAGCGCATCGCGACCGAGGCGGCCGCCCAGCTCAGCTGACCTCCCTTTCCGCCGTGTCCGCCCTTGCCCGGCGGGCGTTGCGGCGCCAGAGGGAGAGCAGGACCGGCGACTCGACGGGCGTGGGGTTGGCCGGGCAGATGTCGAAGTGGGTGATGCGGCAGGTGTCGGAGGGCTCGGCCGAGCGCAGGTTGACGGCGGTGCCGTCGCCTGCGATGCGCCAGCGGCGGCCCGCGGGGATGGCCCCGGTGGGCCAGGCGCCGGGCTCGATCATGATCCAGCGGCCGCGCACGGTGAGGTGCCACTCGGCGGCCGAGCCGCAGCGGTCGCAGGCGGAGGACGGGCCGGCGGTCGGGCCGGCGACGGGTATCGAGGTGCGCGCGGCGAAGCGGATGCCGTCCAGGACGGTGCCCAAAGCTTCGCCCAGCAGCACCGGTTCGCGGTCGGCGTGCTCTGCTTTCTCCATGTCCCGATGGTGGCACCCGGCACTGACAATCGACTGCGCTCCGTGCTGCACTGGTCGCACTCGGCATCGTAAGACCGTATACAGGAGGATGTAGCGCGTGACCTCAGCCACCGAGCTTCCCCAGACCACCGGCGTCCGCATAGCGACCCCGATACCGCCACGGCTGATCGCCACCGACCTTGACGGGACGCTGCTGCGCGACGACAAGACGGTGTCGGCCCGCACGATCGCCGCGCTCGCGGCAGCCGAAGCCGCCGGGATCGAGGTCTTCTTCGTCACGGGCCGCCCGGCGCGCTGGATGAGCGTGGTCGCCGAGCACACCGCTCGCCACGGCATGGCGATCGTCGCGAACGGCGCGGCTGTCTACGACCTGCACCGCGACCGGCTGCTGGCGGCCTACCCGCTGGACGCGCGGGACGCGCTCCAAGTGCTCGAGGCGCTGCGCGCGGCGGTGCCGGGCACGACCTTCGCGGTCGAGCGGACGGGGGGCTTCGCGTACGACCCGGAGTACGTGCCGTACGACCCGGATGTGGAGGCGGTGGTGGCGCCGGTGGAGGAGCTGCTGGCGGATGCCGGGGGCCACCAGCCGCTGCTGAAGCTGCTGGCGAAGCATCCGGCCATCGATCCGGACGTCTTCCTGGAGACGGCGCGGGCGGTGGCGGGCGAATATGCGGAGATCACCCGGTCGAGTCCCTCGGCGCTGCTGGAGATCAGCGGGACCGGAGTGAGCAAGGCCACGACGCTGGCCAGGTGTTGTGCGGAGCGGGGCATCACGGCGGAGGAGGTCGTGGCGTTCGGCGACATGCCCAACGACCTGGAGATGCTCTCGTGGGCGGGCACCTCGTACGCCGTCGCGAACGCGCACCCCGATGTCCTGGCGGCCACCACGCACCGTACGGCGGCGAACGAGGAGGACGGCGTGGCGGCCGTCATCGAACGGATCCTGGCCAAGGCCCTGTAGCGCGGCGGCCCCCAGGCCCTCAGAGCGGGACCTCCCAGACCACCGCCGTCCCGGCGCCGTCCGGCCGGGGGCCGTACGTGGAGGTGCCGCCGAGGGATTCGGCCCGCTGGGCAAGGTTGTTGAGGCCGCTGCGGCGGCCGGTGGCGGGGATGCCGACACCGTCGTCGGAGACGACCAGGCGTACGCCGGACGAGCCGTCGGCGAGGACGGCGGTGGCGTCGATGACGACGTCGATGCGGGAGGCCCCGGCGTGGCGCAGGGCGTTGGACAGGGCCTCGCGGAGCGCGGCGACGAGGTTCTTCGCGCTCAGCTCGCCGACCCGGGCCTCGACGGCGCCCACGAAGCGTACGGAGGGCTGGAAGCCCAGCGGCACGGCGACGGTGCTGACCTCGCGCAGGACACGGGTCCGCAAGCCGGAGGGGGCCTCGGCGGGGCTCTGCTGGAGGGCGAAGATGGCGGTGCGGACCTCCTGGATGGTGGCGTCGAGCTCGTCGACGGCGCGGCCGATGCCGTCCTTGATCTCGCGGTCGATCGTGGGGTCGTCGGCGCGGCGCTGGGCGCCCTGCAGCATCAGGCCGGTGGCGAAGAGCCGCTGGATGACGAGGTCGTGCAGGTCGCGGGCGATGCGGTCGCGCTCCTCGTAGACGGCGAGGCGTTCCCGGTCGCGCTGGGCGTCGGCGAGGAGCAGCGCGAGGGCCGCCTGGGCGGCGAACTGCGTGGCGAAGAGGTGATCCTCGGCGGTGTAGCCGGGCGCGCCGCGCAGACGCGGCAGGACGAGCGTGCCCATGACACGGCTGCCGCTGCGCAGCGGCAGCATCATGCTCGGGCCGAAGCGCGGCGCGATGGCGGTGGTCATCCGGGGGTCGGTCGCCGAGTCGTCGATGAAGACCGGCTCCCCGGCGAGCAGGTGCTCCACGACCGGGCTGTCCGGCTCGATGACGGTGCCGACCAGCCCCTCCGGCCGGTCGGCGGAAGCCGCCACGACCTCCAGGCCGCCCTCGCCGGTCGGCAGCAGCACCAGCCCGGCGTCGGCGCCGGCCAGCTTGCGGGCCTCGGTGGCGACGACGTCCAGGGCGCTCGTGGCTTTCACGCCGTCTCCGGACCCGGCCCCGGCCTGCCCGGCCTCCCCGGCGTCGGCGGCGAGCAGGGCGGTGCTGACGGAGCCCACGGCGTCCAGGAGCCTGGAGAGGCGTTCTGCCATGGGATCGAGCGTAGGTGCTGATCAGGCGGTCAGCAGATCAGCGGCGCGCTCCCCGTCCAGCGTCCGGCGGAACGGTCCGTCGGCGGCGGCCAGCTCCGCGTACGTACCGCGCTGGACGACCCGGCCCCGGTCGAGGACGAGGATCTCGTCGACCGCGTCCAAGCCGCTGAGCCGGTGGGTGATCAGGAGCGTCGTCCGGCCCTCGGTGGCGGCCAGGAGGTCCGCGGTAACGGCAGTGGCGGTGGGCAGGTCCAGGTGCTCGGCGGGCTCGTCCAGTACGAGGACGGGGAAGCCGGCGAGCAGCGCCCGGGCCAGGGCAAGGCGCTGACGCTGGCCGCCGGACAGCCGTGCGCCGTGCTCGCCGACGGCCGTGTCGAGGTCCAGGTCGAGGCGGGCGGCGGCGAGGGCTTCGCTCAGGTCCGCGTCGGGGGTGCCGGGCCTGGCCAGGCGGAGGTTCTCCCGCACGGTGCTGTCGAAGATGTGGGCGTCCTGGGCGCACAGGCCGACGTGGCGGCGTACGGCGTCGCCGTCGAGCGCGGCGGCGTCCTGACCGGCCAGGGTGTACGTGCCGCTCTCACGGTCGAGGAAGCGGAGCAGGACGTGGGCGAGCGTGGTCTTGCCCGAGCCGGACGGGCCGACGACGGCGATCCGGCGGCCGGGGGTGAGGTCGAGGTCAATGCCGGCGATGGCCGGGCTCTGCTGGCCAGGGTGGCGGGCCGTCAGGCCGCGTACGGCGATGGGGAACGGGCTCTCCGGGGCCGCAGCCGAGCGCAGCGAGATGGGGGTACCCCCTGCACGAAGTGCTTGGGGGAGGGCCGGCTCGCTGACCGGCTCCGGCGCGTCGAGGATCTCGTACACCCGGCTTGCCGCCTCACGGCTGCGCTGCCGGTGCTGGGCGGCCAGCGGCATCCCGGCGACGGCCTCGAACGCCGCGAGGGGCGTCAGAACGATCACCGCCAGCGCCACGCCCTGCAGGCGGCCCCCCGTGACTGCCTGCAACCCCACGACGGCGCAGACCACCACCGTCATCCCGGTGACCAGGGCGGACAGTCCCGCACCCAGCGCCGCGCCGGCGGCCGAGCGCGCGGCGACGGCGGTGAGGGTACGGTCCGCGTCCCCGGCCGCCCCGAGGCGGGCGGCCATCGCGCCGGCGACCGTCACCTCGGCGGTGCCGGTCAGCAGGGACAGGGTCTGCGTCGACAACTCGCCCCTGGCAGGGGCGATACGGAGCTCCGCGCGGCGGGCCACGGTGGCGGACAGCGCGGGAATCCCGGCTCCCGCGGCGAGCAGACCCACGGCGAGGACTGCGCCCGCCTCCGGAAGCAGCCAGCCGGTGAAGCCCACGGCGACCACTGCCGCCGTCGCGGCGGTCGCGGCCGGCAGCAGCCAGCGCAGGAAGTAGTCCTGCAGGCCGTCCACGTCCGCGACCAGGCGGGACAGGAGGTCGCCCCGGCGGGTTTCCCGCAGCCCGGCCGGCGCGAGCCGTTCCAGGTGGCGGTACATGGCGACCCGGAGGTCGGCCAGGGCCCGGAACACGGCGTCGTGGGCGGTCAGGCGCTCGGCGTACCGGAAGGCCGCGCGACCGATGCCGAACGTCCGGGTCGCCGTGACCGCGACCATCAGATAGAGCACCGGCGGTTGTTGGGAGGCCCGGGAGATCAGCCACCCGGAGGTCGCCATCAGCCCGATCGCGCAGAGCATCGCGAGTGCGCCCAGCCCGGCCGCAGCCGCGAAGCGGCCGCCCTGCCGGCCCCTGGCGCCGTGCTGCCGGACCCGCCGCAGCACGCTGCGGTCCCCTGCGGGGTGCGGCAGCGTCGCGCCTGCGGCGGGCTGCTCCCCCACCCCGCCCCTTCCCGAAACCGGGCTCTCCCCCAAACCTTCGTTTGGGAGGTGCCCCCACCCGGACCCGCTGGGGCTCTGGCACAACCCGGCCACCAACCCGCGGCCGACAACGACACCCGCATCGGCGAAGCCCAACCGCACCACGCGGTCCGCCACCGCCAGCAGCGCCGGCCGGTGCACAACGAGCAGCACCGTGCGGCCGACCGCGAGTCGCTCGACCGCCGCCACGACAGCCGCTTCCGTGTCGCCGTCCAGATTGGCCGTGGGTTCGTCGAGCAGAAGCAGCGGCCGGTCGGCAAGGAACGCCCGGGCCAGGGCGACCCGCTGGCGCTGGCCGGCGGAGAGGCCGGCGCCGGCCTCACCCAGCAATGCGCCGGGGTCGAGGTCGGGCGCACCGGCGTCGGCGAGGGCGGCAAGGACCTGGGCATGCGTGGCGTCGGGGCGGGCGAGGCGGACGTTGTCGGCGATGGTGCCGGGGAAGAGGTGGGGGTGCTGGGGGACCCAGGCGATCTGCTGGTGCCACCCGGATGGGTCGTACGTGGCGAGGTCGGTGCCGTCGACGAGGACGCGGCCCGAGGTCGGTTCGGTGAAGCCGAGCAGCGCGCTGAGCAGCGTGGTCTTGCCGACGCCGCTGGGCCCGGTCACGGCGACCGTCTCGCCGGGGGCGACGACGAGGGAGGTCTCGCCGAGGCGGCCCGCGACCGCGATGCCGTCGATGGTGATGGTGGCCGAACGCAGGTCGGGCGCCGCAGCCGTGCCGCGTACGACCGGCGCGGTCTCCAGGACGGCGAAGACCTCCTCCGCCGCGGCCAGGCCCTCCGCCGCCGCGTGGTAGTGGACGCCGACCTGCCGCAACGGCAGGTACGCCTCAGGCGCGAGGACGAGGATGACCAGCCCCGTATAGAGGTCGAGGCCGCCGCTGACGAGCCGCATGCCGATGCCGACGGCGACCAGGGCGACGGACAGGGTGGAGAGGAGTTCGAGGGCGAAGGAGGAGATGAAGGCGATGCGCAGCGTCCGCAGTGTGGCGCGGCGGTAGTCGGCGGTGATGGTGCGGATGGACTCGGCCTGGGCCTTGGCGCGGCCGAAGACCTTGAGGGTGGGCAGGCCGGCCACGACGTCGAGGAAGTGGCCGGACAGCCGGCTCAGCAGCTTCCACTGGCGGTCCATACGGGTCTGGGTGGCCCAACCGATGAGCACCATGAAGACCGGGATGAGCGGCAGCGTCAGAGCGATCGTCAGGGCGGAGATCCAGTCCTCGGTGACGATGCGGCCCAGCACCGCCACCGGTACGACGACGGCGAGGCCGAGCTGCGGCACGTACCGCGCGAAGTAGTCGTCGAGGGCGTCGATACCGCGCGTGGCGAGGGTGGTGAGTTCGCCGCTGCGCTGCGTGGTGAGCCAAGCAGGCCCGAGCTCCGTGGCCCGGGCCAACAGCCGACCCCGCAGCTGGGACTTGACGGCGGCGCTGGCGCGGTGGGCGCACAGCTCGGTGAGCCAGGCGACGGCCGCCCGGCCGGCCGCGACGGCGGCGAGCAGCACCAGCGGGGTGCGCAGCTCGCCGGCGCCGAGGCCGTGTTGGAAGCCGCCGACGACGACCTCGGCGATGAGCATGGCCTGGGCGATGACCAACCCGGCCCCGGCGAGGCCGAGCAGGACGGAACCCGCTATGAAGGCGCGGGAGGCGCGGGCGTGACGCAGCAGCCGGGGGTCGATCGGTTTCACGTGAAACACACCTCTCAGTGCACGGCCGTCAGTGCGCGGCGGAGTCGGCGATGTGCTGGGTGCCGATGCGTTTGCGGAAGACCCAGTACGTCCAGCTCTGGTAGAGCAGCACCATCGGGGTCGCGATGCCCGCGCACCACGTCATGATCTTGAGCGTGTACGGCGTCGAGGACGCGTTGGTGACCGTCAGGCTCCAGGCGTCGTTCAGCGAGGACGGCATGACGTCCGGGAACAGGGTCAGGAAGAGCGTCGCGACGGTGGCGACGATCGTGATCCCGGAGAGGGTGAAGGACCAGCCTTCCCGGCCCAGCAGATTCGCGCCGAGTGCCGCCAGCAACGCGAGGACGGCAACCGCCGCAGTCGCCCCGCTCTTGGCGTCGCCGCCGTCGAGCTGGGTCCAGATCAGGAAGGCCAGCGCGCACAGGGCGGCCGTGATGCCCGCGCCGGTGGCGAAGCGGCGGGCGCGCTCGCGGATGTCGCCGAGGGTCTTGAGGGAGGCGAAGACCGCGCCGTGGAAGGTGAACAGCGTCAGGGTCACCAGGCCGCCGAGGACCGAGTAGACGTTGATCAGGTCCCAGAAGCCGCCGACGTACTCCCCCGCCTTGTCGATCTTGACGCCGTGCACGATGTTGGCGAAGGCGACGCCCCACAGCACGGCCGGGATGAGCGAGGTCCAGAAGATCGCGGTCTCCCACCTGCGCTGCCAGGTCTCATCGGGCCGCTTGGCGCGGTACTCGAAGGCGACGCCCCGCACGATGAGGCAGATCAGGATCATCAGCAACGGCAGGTAGAAGCCGGAGAAGAGGGTGGCGTACCACTCGGGGAAGGCGGCGAAGGTCGCGCCGCCCGCCGAGATGAGCCAGACCTCGTTGCCGTCCCAGACCGGGCCGATGGTGTTGATGAGGACGCGGCGTTCGACGCGGTCGCGGGCCAGTGCCTTGGTGAGGATGCCGATCCCGAAGTCGAAGCCCTCGAGGAAGAAGTAGCCGGTCCACAGGACGGCGATGAGGACGAACCAGACGTCGTGGAGGTGCATGTCCGTCTCCGCTTTCTAGTACGAGAAGGCCATGGGGCGGTCGGCGTCGTCATCGTCGCCGCCAATCTTGGTGGGGGATTTCAGGTCGGCCTCGGTAAGTTCGGGCGGCCCGGCCTTGACGTACTTGACCATGAGCTTGACCTCGACGACGGCGAGGATCGCGTACAGGGCGGTGAAGACGATGAGCGAGGTGAGGACTTCGCCGGTGGAGACGGTGGGGGAGACCGCGTCCGTGGTCTTGAGCAGTCCGTAGACGACCCAGGGCTGCCGGCCGGTCTCGGTGAAGATCCAGCCCCAGGAGTTGGCGATCAGCGGGAAGCCCATGGTGAGCAGGCCGATCCGCCAGTACCACCTGGACAGGGTCGGGCCGAGCCGCCTGTTCTTGGTCAGCACCAGATGCGGAGGCTCGTCGTCGCCAGTGCGGTGCTCCGGCGCGAGCCACAGCTTGCGGCGGGTGAGCCACAGTCCGGCCAGGCCGACCGCGAAGGAGGTCATGCCGAAGCCGATCATCCAGCGGAAACCCCAGTAGGCGGTGGGGATGTTGGGCCGGTAGTCGCCGGGGCCGTACTTGGCCTGCTCGGCCTTGTTGACGTCGTTGATGCCGGGGACGTACGAGGTGAAGTCGTCCTTGGCCAGGAAGGACAGGAGGCCGGGAATGTCGATGGCGACCGTGTTGTGGCCCGCGGCGACGTCGCCGTACGCGAAGACCGAGAAGGGCGCGGGGGACTGGCCGTCCCACAGGGCCTCGGCGGCGGCCATCTTCATCGGCTGCTGCGTGAACATGACCTTGCCGAGCCGGTCGCCGCTGACGGCGGTCAGCAGGCCCGCGACGACCGCGGTGACCAGCGCCAGGCGCAGCGAGGTCCGCATCACTTCGACGTGCTTCTTGCGGGCCAGGTGGTAGGCCGCGATGCCCATCATGAAGGCGGCGCCGGTGAGGAAGGCGGCGGTGAGGGTGTGGAAGACCACGACGAGGGTGGTGTTCTGGGTGAGGACGTGCCAGAAGTCGGTGAGCTCGGCGCGGCCGGTGGTCTTGTTGTAGCGGTAACCGACCGGGTGCTGCATCCATGAGTTGGCGGCCAGGATGAAGTACGCGGACAGGATGCTGCCGAGGGAGACCATCCATATGCAGGCGAGGTGGATCTTCCTGGGCAGCCTGTCCCAGCCGAAGATCCACAGCCCGATGAAGGTGGACTCGAAGAAGAAGGCGATCAGCGCCTCGAAGGCGAGCGGCGCACCGAACACGTCACCGACGAACCGCGAGTACGTGGACCAGTTCATGCCGAACTGGAACTCCTGGACGATGCCGGTGACGACGCCCATGGCGATGTTGATCAGGAAGAGTTTGCCCCAGAACTTGGTCGCCTTGAGGTACTTCTCCTTGCTGGTCCGCACCCAGGCCGTCTGCAGGCCGGCGGTCAGGGCGGCGAGCGAGATCGTCAGGGGGATGAAGAGGAAGTGGTAGACGGTGGTGATGCCGAATTGCCATCGCGCGACGATGACGGAGTCCAGCGCGAGCTGCACGTCACGCCTCCTTCGTTACTGGCCCGGCGGGCCGTTGAGGCCGCTTGTGAAAGTGAACGCATTCACAAGTTAAATTATGACTGACACAGTTTTGCCCCCTCCCACCGGGGGGCGGGAGGGGGCAAACGAGGGAACGCCAGCAAGCTGACCAGCCCATTTGGTGCTTGACAGATAAGCGCCGGAGCTACTTGCGGACTCCTGCAGCTCGGGCTCTTACAGCTCGGGGCTCTTACAGCTCGGGCTCCTACAGCTCGGGCTCCTACAGCTCCTTGCGGAAGGCCTCCGCCGTGCGCAGCAGTACGTCGTTGGCCTCGGTCTCGCCGATGGTGATCCGTACGCCCTCGTCCGGGAAGGGCCGGACCGTGACGCCGGCCCGCTCGCACGCGGCCGCGAAGTCCAGGGTCCGCTCCCCCAGCCGCAGCCAGACGAAGTTGGCCTGCGTCTCCGGCAGCGTCCAGCCCTGGGCGGCAAGCCCCTCGTGGACCCGGGCCCGCTCGACGACCAGCGCCTTCACCCGCTCCAGCAGCGCGTCCTCCGCGCGCAGCGAGGCGACGGCGGCGTCCTGCGCGAGCTGGCTGACGCCGAAGGGCACGGCCGTCTTGCGCAGCGCGGCGGCGACCGGCTCATGGGCGATGGCGAAGCCGACCCGGAGGCCGGCCAGGCCGTACGCCTTGGAGAAGGTGCGCAGCACAGAGACATTGGGGCGGTCGCGGTAGAGCTCGACGCCGTTGGGGAAGTCCGCATCGGCGACGAACTCGATGTACGCCTCGTCCAGGACGACCAGGACGTCCGAGGGCACCCGGTCCAGGAAGCGCTCCAGTTCGGCGCGGCGGACGATGGTGCCGGTGGGGTTGTTGGGGTTGCAGACGAAGATCAGCCGGGTCCGGTCGGTGATCGCGGCCGCCATCGCGTCGAGGTCGTGGTTCTCGTCGGCGTCCAGGGGCACCTGGATCGACGTGGCACCGCTGATCTGCGCGATGATCGGGTACGCCTCGAAGGACCGCCAGGCGTAGATCACCTCGTCGCCCGCGCCCGCCGTCGACTGGACCAGCTGCTGGGCCACACCGACCGAGCCGGTGCCGGTGGCGATGTGCGCGACCGGGACCTCGAAGCGGTCGGCCAGTTCGGCGTGCAGGGCGGTGCAGGCCAGGTCAGGGTAGCGGTTGAACGACTGCGCGGCAGCGGCGGCGACTTCCAGCACACCGGGCAGCGGCGGGTACGGGTTCTCGTTGGAGGACAGTTTGTATGCAGTCACTCCGTCCGCCACGGCCGGGGGCCGCCCCGGCTTATAGATGGGGATGCCGTCCAGTTCCGGGCGCAGTCGTGGGCTCATGACCACACCATACGAGGGCGTAAGGGGACAGGGGAGGGCTGGGTACAGGGCTGTGCGCCGGTGGCGCGACCCCTGGCGCGCATCCCCCGTACAGGTGAGTTGATACCTCCTCGAAATCTGGACCACTTGGCAGGAGATCGTCGCGCGGACGTCCGTAAGCACCACCGGATGCTGTGTGTCACCTGTGAATGCAAGGCCCCATAGCTGCCTCAGCCATGGAGAAACGTATCTGTCAAGCTGCTTCCGCGACCCCCCGCGAACGGACCACCCGAGCCCTACTATCGGCTCGCCATGACAGCAGCAGGGAAACACCAGGCGAGCCGGCCGATCGGACGCCGGCTGGAGCGGGCGGGCATCAGGGATGTGGCCGCCGCGGCCGGTGTCTCGATCACGACTGTCTCCGACGCGCTCAACGGCAAGGGCCGACTGCCCGATGCCACCCGCCGCCATGTGCGCGAGGTCGCCGACCGGCTGGGCTACCGCCCGTCGGCCGCGGCCCGCACACTGCGCACCGGTAGATCGGGCCTCATCGGCCTGACCGTGACCACATACGGGGAAGAACCTTTCACCTTCACCGAGTTCGCGTACTTCGCCGAGATGGCACGGGCCGCGACCTCGGCGGCGCTCGCCCGCGGCTATGCCCTGGTGATCCTGCCCGCGTCCTCGCGGCACGACGTCTGGAGCAATGTCGCGCTCGACGGCACGGTGGTCATCGACCCCTCCGACCACGACCCGGTCGTCACCGACCTCGTGCGCCAGGGCGTGCCGGTGGTCAGCGACGGCCGCCCGGCGGGGAATCTGCCCGTGCACGCCTGGGTGGACAACGACCACGAGGCCGCCGTCCTGGACATCCTCGACCACCTGGCCGCCGCCGGCGCCCGGCGGATCGGCCTGCTCACCGGGACCAGCACGGACACGTACACCCGGTTGTCCACCACCGCGTACCTCGAGTGGTGCGAACGGGTCGGGCAGGAGCCGGTCTACGAGGCCTATCCGGCCCACGACCCGTGCGCGGGCGCGGTGGCCGCCGACCGGCTGCTCGCCCGCCCAGACCGGCCGGACGCCGTCTACGGGCTCTTCGACCCCAACGGCACCGATCTGCTCGCCGCCGCGCGCAGATACGGGCTGCGGGTGCCGGACGACCTGCTGCTGGTCTGCTGCAGCGAGAGCAGTGTGTACGCGACCACCGAGCCGCCGATCACCACCCTGTCGCTCAAGCCCGGCCGGATCGGCACCGCCGTCGTCCAGCTGCTCATCGACGCCATCGAGGGCGGCGGCAGTGGCGCGCCGGTCCAGCAGGTGATGCCCACGGACCTCATCGTCCGCATCTCGTCACAGCGCCGGCAGCCCCGCACGACGGTCAGTCCGCCGCGCAACGCGGGTGAATAGACGAGAACCGGAAGCGGACCAAAGGGAAGCAGAGGGAAGTAACGCCCGCCGCGTGGCGATTTGTCGGCACCCGACGAAATCCCGCTAGCCAGGTGTGTCACGCTGCGACTTCGTCATTCCTATGATGGGCGGATGGCGGCGCGAAGGTGGAGGGGTCGATGACTCAGGGGGCCGGTCAGGGACCCGTACAAGCGACGGCTGGCGGCTGGAGCCCGGTGGGCACCGCGCCCGCGGGCTACGAGCCCACGCGGGCCGACGCGCGGCTGGCCCCTGCCCCGGTGGCCGGGGAATACGAGGAGCACGAGGCGTACCCACCGGAGTACACCCCCACCGAACGCGATCTTCCGGTGATCACCGCACCGGAGGCGCGCCCCGGGCCGCTCTACGTCGTCGGCGACGTTCACGGGTACATCGACGAGCTGCGCGACGCGCTCTACGCGACCGGGCTGATCGACGCCGAGGGCCACTGGTCGGCCGGCACGGCCCGGCTGTGGTTCCTGGGTGACTTCACCGACCGGGGCCCGGACGGGATCGGCGTCATCGAGCTGGTGATGCAGCTCTCCGCCGAGGCCGCGGCCGCCGGCGGCTACGCCAAGGCCCTCATGGGCAACCACGAACTGCTGCTGCTGGGCGCCCACCGCTTCGGCGACGCCCCGATCAACTCCGTGGCCGGCACCGCCTCCTTCCTCGCCGCCTGGCGGCTCAACGGCGGCCAGACCACCGACATGGAACGGCTCCAGGACCACCACATCGCCTGGATGTCCCGCCTCGACGCGGCCACCGTCGCCGACGGCCACCTGCTGCTGCACTCCGACACGACCGCGTACCTGGACTACGGCACCACCATCGACGCGATGAACGACGCGGTAACCGGCATTCTTCAGCGCGGCGACGCGGACGAATGCTGGGAGCTGTTCCGCAAGTTCACCAAGCGCTTCGCCTTCCGCGGCGACGGCGGCCCCGAGGCCGTACGGGAACTGCTCGCCACATACGGCGGCCGGCGGGTCGTGCACGGCCACAGCCCCATTCCGTACCTGCTCGGACAGGTGGGCGGCGACCACACCGCCGACGGCGAGGAGCGGGCGGCGCCGGTGGTCCAGGGGCCGCATGTATACGCGGACGACCTCGCGGTGGCGATGGACGGTGGGGTAACGATGGATGGCAAGCTGCTGGTCGCGCAATTGCCACTTCTGCCCTAGCCTGCCATTTTCCGCAAACTCTCTGTCACGCTGTCACCTCCTCGCTCTACCATCGGGGTTATCCGTAGGTACGCTCTCCTCCACTTCCGCCGGGGCTCCGGAGAGGGGCCGGAGACGGAGCATCGGGGGATGTAGATGAACAGCGCTCAGCATCTGCTCAACGAGGACCGCGCGGACTTCGAGCGCGCCCTCGACGAGGTGCTGCACTCTTCCGAGACCCAGGCGGCTCTGGGCGACGGCGGCAACCCGCTCAACACCGAACAGCTGCGCACCATGGCACTGAGCGCGGTCGAGCCGATCGCGGCCTGCGCCGCGCCCGAGTACCAGCACTACCGCAAGGTGCGCGAGCAGGTGCGCGAGGCCACCGAGGAGCGGCAGCGCGCCCGGGTCGGCTCCGCGGGACCGACCGCGCCCACCGTCTCCTCCGGCATGGGGTACGCGGCGGCCGTGGCCCCGGTCGCCGATCCGGACGGAAGCGGGGCGGGGCTGTTCGCCGTCGTCGCCGTCCTCACCCCGATGCTGGCCGGCGCGGCGGCCGTCATCGTCCTGGTCGTCGGCTACGCGCTGCGCCTGGGACACCCCGTGCCCGCCATCGCCGCACCGCTGATCAGCGTGGGCTGGCTCTTCGCGGGGGTCGCGGTCTTCGGCATCGTCGTCGCCATGGTCGGCCTGCTGCTCACCGCCCTGCGCAACGGCGCCACCGCCCTCCACGACGGCCCCGACGAGCTCCCGCCCGAGGTCGCCCTCGCCCGCGCCGCCTGGCGCCGGGCCCTGCTGGAACGCGGCCTCCGGCCATTCCTGGCCGAGGCCCTCGCCAAGGCCGCCGACGCGCCTCACGCCCCCGCCCCGTCGTCGTACGACGGCGATGCGAGCGGCCCGCGCATGCCCCGCCTGGGCTACTCCCGCCCGGACTTCACCAGTCCGGGCCCCGAGGAATCCCCGGAGCCCGGACGGCGCTTCACCAGCCCTGACTTCACCAGCCCTGACTTCACGAGCCCCGATTTCGGCGGCCCGGAGAACAAGCCGAACTAGTCGGCGATCGGGAGATACACGCGGTTCCCCGCCGCCGCGAACTCCTCGGACTTCTGGCGCATCCCCTCCTCCGGGTCCAGCGACAGCTCGCCGCCGTGCTGGCGCCGGATGTCCTGCGAGATCTTCATCGAGCAGAACTTCGGACCGCACATCGAACAGAAGTGCGCGGTCTTCGCCGGCTCGGCGGGGAGCGTCTCGTCGTGGAAGGACCGCGCCGTGTCCGGGTCGAGGGCCAGATTGAACTGGTCCTCCCACCGGAACTCGAAGCGGGCGTCCGACAGCGCGTCGTCCCAGGCCTGCGCGCCCTCATGGCCCTTGGCCAGGTCCGCCGCGTGGGCCGCGATCTTGTACGTGATGACGCCGGTCTTCACGTCGTCGCGGTCCGGCAGGCCCAGGTGCTCCTTCGGCGTGACGTAGCAGAGCATCGCCGTGCCCCACCAGGCGATCATCGCGGCGCCGATCCCCGAGGTGATGTGGTCGTACGCGGGAGCGATGTCGGTGGTCAGCGGGCCGAGGGTGTAGAACGGCGCCTCCTCGCAGATCTCCTGCTGGAGGTCGATGTTCTCCTTGATCTTGTGCATCGGGACGTGGCCCGGACCCTCGATCATCGTCTGGACGTTGTGCCGCTTGGCGATGGTGTTCAGCTCGCCCAGCGTGCGCAGCTCCGCGAACTGCGCCTCGTCGTTGGCGTCGGCGATCGAACCGGGGCGCAGCCCGTCGCCGAGCGAGTACGTGACGTCGTAGGCGGCCAGGATGTCGCAGAGCTCCTCGAAATTCTCGTAGAGGAAGCTCTCCTTGTGGTGGGCCAGGCACCACGCGGCCATGATGGAGCCGCCGCGCGAGACGATGCCGGTCTTGCGCCGGGCCGTGAGCGGGACGTACCGCAGCAGCACGCCGGCGTGGACGGTCATGTAGTCGACGCCCTGCTCGGCCTGCTCGATGACGGTGTCCCGGTAGATGTCCCAGGTCAGCTCCTCGGCCTTGCCGTCGACCTTCTCCAGGGCCTGGTAGAGGGGCACGGTGCCGATGGGGACGGGGGAGTTGCGCAGCACCCACTCGCGGGTGGTGTGGATGTTGCGGCCGGTGGAGAGGTCCATGACGGTGTCGGCGCCCCAGCGGGTGGCCCAGGTCATCTTGTCGACCTCCTCCTCGATGGAGGACGTGACGGCGGAGTTGCCGATGTTGGCGTTGACCTTCACCAGGAACCGCTTGCCGATGATCATCGGCTCGATCTCGGGGTGGTTGACGTTCGCCGGGAGGACGGCACGTCCGGCGGCGATCTCCTCGCGTACGACCTCCGGCGAGACGTTCTCGCGGATCGCGACGTACTCCATCTCCGGGGTGATCTCCCCCCGGCGGGCGTACGCGAGCTGGGTGACCGCCTGCTGTCCGTCGGGGCCGGTGCGCCCGCGCCTGGGCAGGCGGGGGCGGCCGGGGAAGACGGCGTCGAGATTGCGCAGGCCGCCGCGCGGTGAGGTGTGCTTGAGGCCGTCGTCCTCGGGACGGACTGGCCGGCCTGCGTACTCCTCGGTGTCGCCGCGGCCGATGATCCAGTTCTCCCGCAGCGGCGGCAGACCGCGGCGGACGTCGGTGGTGATGTTCGGGTCGGTGTACGGGCCGGATGTGTCGTACAGCGTCACATCGCGACCGTCGGTGAGGTGCACCCGCCGGACCGGGACCCGGATGTCCGGGCGCGATCCGTCGACGTAGCCCTTGTGCGACCCGATGTGGGTGCTTTCAGGCGTGCGTGCATCCTGCATGGTCATGAGACCCACTCCCTACGCCGGCATTACCCGGTAACAGGTTCAGCGGTCGGCGCAGCTGTGGTGTCAGCGCCCTCTCAGCCCGGTGCTCCGAGCTCCCGCGGTTTGCAAAGGTGTCACAACGCTAGCGGGTCCCCCCTGCCGCGCACCAGTGGGTGTTGCGATGATCGGCCCGTGGACTCTGACTCCGATCACTCGCACGCTCACGCCCATGGCCACAGTCACGGCGGCCCGGTGCACCCGGTTTCCAAGCATTTGCGCAAGGTCATCGCCGCGATTCTGGTGCCCTTCGCCGCCGCCGTCGTCGTCGGGATGATCGTGCTGTGGCCCGGCGGTGTGCCCGCGCACCAGCGGACCGGAGTCGGCTTCGACCAGCAGACGCAGTCCGGGCAGGTCGTCAAGATCGACGACGTGAAGTGCTCGGACGTCAACGCCGGCGGCGGCGGTACGACGTCCGACGCCTCGCCCTCGCCGTCCGCATCGCCGTCCGCCGCGTCGGACATCTGCAAGAAGGCGACCATCGAGGTCACCACCGGCAAGGACAAGGGCCGCACCTTCACCGAGGTCGTCCAGCCGACCCAGTCCCGGCAGTACAGCCTGAACCAGAAGGTGCTGCTCGCGTACGCGCCCAACGCGCCGAAGGACCTGCAGTACTCGGTGACCGACGTCGACCGGGCCTTCCCGTTGTGGCTGCTCGCCGGGATCTTCGCGGTCGCCGTCGTCGTCATCGGGCGGATGCGCGGCCTGCTGGCGCTGGTCGCGCTGGTCATCAGCTTCGCGATCCTGTCGCTGTTCATCCTCCCGGCGATCCTGCAAGGCGACAATCCGCTGCTGGTGGCGGTGATCGGCAGCAGCGCGATCATGCTCGTCGCGCTCTATCTGTGCCACGGCCTCAGCGCCCGCACCTCGGTGGCGGTCCTGGGCACCCTCTTCTCGCTGCTGCTGATCGGTTTCCTCGGGTCGGTCTTCATCTCCTGGACCCATCTGACCGGCAACACCTCGGATGAGACCGGCACCATCCACGCCCTCTACCCGGACATCGAGATCCGCGGTCTGCTGCTGGCCGGCATCATCATCGGCTCGCTGGGTGTGCTCGACGACGTGACCGTGACCCAGACCTCGGCGGTGTGGGAGCTCAAGGACGCCGATCCGGGCGCCAGTTGGCGCAAGCTGTACCGGGCGGCGATGCGCATCGGCCGCGACCACATCGCCTCGGTGGTCAACACCCTGGTCCTGGCCTACGCGGGCGCGGCCCTGCCACTGCTGCTGCTCTTCTCGATCGCGCAGCGCAGCGTACTGACGGTCGCCGGCAGCGAGCTGGTGGCCGAGGAGATCGTACGGACCCTGGTGGGCAGCATCGGCCTGGTCGCCTCGGTGCCGCTGACGTCGCTGCTGGCCGCGCTCGTGGTGTCGGCGGACCGCGACAATGGCCGTAGCAGCGGGGGCCGTCGGCGCCGCGCGAAGTGAGGGGGACCGTGCCGTGATCGGACTGCAGGGCAGGGTGACGGGGACGGTCGGGCCGGGCCTGGTGGGCGAGGTCATGGTGCGGGTGCGCGGCGGCGCGGAGGCCTTTCTGGCCTACCCGGTGACGCCGGGGGAGCGGATGGAGCCGGGCACCCTGGTGGTGGTCGTGGAGTACCAGGCGCCCCGTACGGTGTACGTCGCTCCCGCGTACGGATGACGCACCGTCACCCCCGCCTGACCTGCGGGGATCCAACTGTGCATCAAGATTGTGACAAGGAACCGTAAGCGTCTTCACGGCCGGTCGCGACAGGCGCACACTCCCCTACGCGGCTCCAGTTCGGGGCCATCGTAAGGGGGCGTATGCCGATGCTGATCGGCGCCGTGGCGGGAGTGGTTCTCGCCGCAATCATCATCCTGGTCGGGCTGTTCAAGCTCATGTGGCGGGTGGCCGAGCCCAACGAGGCACTTGTCATCTCCGGTTCCAGGCACCGTATGGAGGGGCTGGAAGAGGGGCTGGGGTTCCGGATCGTCACCGGGCGCGGGACGCTTGTCGTGCCGGGCGTGCAGGCGGTGCGCAAGCTGTCGCTCGACCTGAACCAGGCCGAGCTGCTGGTGGACTGCGTGACCAAGCAGGGCATCCCGCTGAAGGTGCGGGGTGTGGTGATCTTCAAGGTGGGCGACGACTTCGTGTCGATCGCGAATGCCGCCCGCCGCTTTCTGGACCAGCAGAAGTTCATGGGGGACCGGGTGCACAACGTGTTCTCCGGTCATCTGCGGTCCATCGTAGGCGGTCTGACGGTCGAGGAGATGATCCGCGACCGCGAGAAGCTGACCGCCCAGACCCGGGCCGCGTCCGGCTCGGAGATGGAGAAGCTCGGTCTGATCATCGACTCGCTGCAGATCCACGAGATCGAGGACCCGACCGGCTACATCCGCAATCTGGCGGCCCCGCACGCCGCCGCCGTCCATCGTGACGCCCGCATCGCGCAGGCCGAGGCCGACCGGCTGGCCACCGAGGCCGAGCAGAAGGCCGCCGCCCGTATGTCGGAGGCGACCCGCGACAGCGAAATCCTGCAGGCGGGCTACCAGGCCGAGCGCGACAAGGCGGCCGCCAAGGCCCAGCAGGCCGGTCCGCTGGCGGAGGCCGCGGCCCGGCAGGAGGTCGTGATCCAGGAGACCCGGGTCGCCGAGCTGGAGGCTGACCGGCGCGAGCAGCAGCTTCAGGTGGACGTACGCAAGCCGGCCGACGCCGCTGCGTACGAGAAGCGGACCTGGGCCGAGGCCGAGCGCGACGCGCGGATCTCGGCGGCCGAGGCGAAGGCCAAGGAGACTGAGCTGGCCGCCGTCGCCGAGGCGAACCAGGTGAAGATCGCCGCCGCCGCCAAGGCCGAGATGACCCGGGTGAGCGGTCAGGCGGCCGCTGCCGCCACCCGCGCCACGGGCGAGGCGGAGGCCGCGGCGACCCAGGCGCGCGGTCTCGCGGAGGCCGAGTCCGCGAAGGCCAAGGGTCTCGCCGAGGCCGAGGCGATCAAGGCACGGGCCGCCGCACTCGCCGAGAACCAGGAGGCGGTCGTCGCCCAGCAGCTCGCCGAGAACTGGCCCGAGATCGTCCGCGCCGGGGCCGAGGCCTTCGGCAACATCGACCACATGGTGCTGCTCAACGGCGCCGACGGGATGTCCGAGATGTTCGCCAAGGCCCTCACCATGGGCGGCACGGGCCTCGGCCTGGCCCGCCAACTGCTGGCCTCGATGGGGAGCACGGACGGCGTCGTGCCGTCCGCCCCGTCACCGTCCGCCTCACCGAACGGCTCGCGGCCCGAGCGGGTCTCCGTAAAGGAGTAGCCGCGAAGAAGCGGCCGTGAAGAAGTAGCCGGATCAAGCGCCGGACGGACCTGTTTCACGTGAAACACGCGAAGCGTCGCCCGTCCGGCGCTTCACCAGGTGTCGCGGGAGTCGGAGGAGGACGAGGTGAACTTCTTCACCACGAACACCAGACCGCCGACCAGGGCCGCGAAGATCACAACCTTGAAGAGCAGACCGAACAGCAGGCCCAGCAAGCTGCCGACGAGGCCGCCGAAGACGGCGATCGCGAGCACCGGGATGGCGACCCACTTGACCCACCAGGGCAGGCCGTCGAGAAGTTCCTTCACCGTTTCCTCCGTTGTCTCGAATCTGCCTCCAGGCTAGGCCCGCAGGACCTCAGGGTGGAGGCCCCACAGACCCTATGCGTCCCTGACCTTCCCCCTAGGGACCCTCGGGCGGCGAGAAGACCACCAGCACCTTGAGGTCCTCGGTGATGTGGTGGAAGCGGTGCGGCACCCCGGCGGGGACGTAGACCACACTGCCGTTGGCCACATAGGTCGTCTCCTCCCCCACGGTGATCGCCGCCCGGCCGCTCACGACGAGGTAGATCTCATCCTGCGAATGCGGCTTCTGCGGATCGAGTTCGCCGGCCTTGAGGGCGTACAGACCTGCGGACATGTGCCGTTCGCGCAGAAAGCTGAGGTATGCCCCGTCGTTGGCGGCGCGCTCCGCCTCCAGATCATCCAGCCGGAATACCTTCACGCTCTTCAGCCCCTTGCCTCTACGATCAGTTCTGCGACGATCTCAGCCATGAAGAACTTCGTCGTCAAGACGCTCGCGAACGCCGTGGCCCTGGGTGTGGCCATCTGGCTGGTGCAGAACATCACACTCACCGGTGACAGTACCGGGCACAAGGCACTCACCCTCGTACTGGTCGCGCTGGTCTTCGGCGTCGTGAACTGGCTTGTGAAGCCGGTCGTCAAGCTGCTGTCCTTCCCCCTGTTCATCCTGACCCTGGGGCTGATCACGCTGGTCGTGAACGCCCTGATGCTGCTGCTCACCTCCTGGCTGTCCGGCAAGCTCAACCTGGACTTCCATGTCAGCGGCTTTTGGGCTGCCCTCATCGGCGGTCTGATCATCAGCATTGTCTCGTGGGCCATGCACATGGTCCTGCCCGACGAGGACTGACCACACCTCGCGGCACGAGCCGCTCCCATCGGGTTGGATGGGGACGCACGCAGTTTCGACCCATGGAGGCGGCCATGACCGAGTACGACGACACGCCCGGCGACAGCACCCGTAGCGTGCACGCCGGGCGGCCGCCGGCCGAGGCGTACGAGCCCTCGCTGCCCGGACCCGTCTTCGCCGCGCACTATCACCTGCCGGGGGAGGCCAGTGGCCCGTACACCTACGGGCGCGACGAGAATCCGACGTGGACGCTGCTGGAGCAGGCCCTGTCGTCCCTCGAATCGCCGGACGCACCCGCGGAGACCCTGGTCTTCTCCTCCGGCATGGCCGCGGTCTCCTCCGTGCTGCTGTCGCAGGTCGGCGCGGGCGACACCGTCGTCCTGCCGTCGGACTGCTACCAGGCGACCCGCTCGCTCCAGAAGCGTCTGGAGTCCTACGGCGTGACCGTGCGCCTCGCGCCCACCCCGGGCGACGCGCAGCTGGAGGTGCTGGACGGTGCGAAGCTGCTGTGGATCGAGACGCCGTCCAACCCGGGCCTGGAGGTGTGCGACATCCGCCGGCTCGCCGACGCCGCCCATGCGGCCGGGGCGCTGGTCGCGGTGGACAACACGCTGGCCACGCCGCTCGGACAGCGGCCGCTCGAACTGGGGGCGGACCTCTCCGTCGCAAGCGGTACCAAGGCGCTGTCGGGCCACGGCGACCTGCAGCTCGGTTACGTCACCACCCGCAGCCCCGAACTGGCCGCCGCCGTGAGGCTGTGGCGCAAGACGGTCGGCGCCATCCCCGGGCCGATGGAGAGCTGGCTGGCGCACCGGTCGCTGGCCACGCTCGCGCTGCGCGTGGACAAGCAGGCGGTCAACGCCCTGGCCCTCGCGGCGGCGTTGCGGGAACGCCCCGAGGTGACCGGTCTGCGCCACCCGGGACTGCCGGAGGACCCGTCGCACGAAGTGGCGTCCGCCCAGATGATCCGCTTCGGGAGCGTGGTGTCGTTCACGCTGCCCGACCGGGAGTACGCCGAGCGCTTTCTGGGGGCGCTTCTGCTCACCGCCGAGGCGACCAGCTTCGGGAGCGTCACCAGCACGGCCGAGCGGCGCGCCCGTTGGGGCGGCGACGCGGTGCCGGAAGGGTTCATCCGCTTCTCGGTGGGCGTGGAGGACGCGGCCGATATTGTGCGGGATGTGACGCATGCCCTGGATGTGGCGGGCAAGTAGAACGCCAGGCGATGTTCCGTAGAAATATCTACGCACGCCCTACGCAGAATGGGTGGCCCGAGCCTCCCCCCTCGTGGCTCGGACCACCCTGCCCATATGGCGGATGTGCCGAGATCCGCTCGAACAAGGCTAGTTGACTCTGCGTCAGTGTCCAATCACAGAATCAATGCAGACCTATCGATATATTTATCGTTTCGGACCCTACGACACCGGTTCGTGGACTCCACAACAAGGGGGCGCCCGATGGACCTGGCTCTGCTGCGCACGTTCGTCACGGTGCACCGAGCCGGCTCCTTCACCCGGGCCGCCCAGCTGCTCGGCCTGTCCCAGCCGGCGGTCACCGGCCAGATACGAAGTCTTGAACGCCAGGTCGGCCGTCCGCTGTTCCACCGCCTGCCGCGCGGGGTGGCACCGACGACCATCGGCGACGAACTCGCCCACAAGATCGCCCCGCACCTCGACGCGCTCCTCGAGATCGCCGAGCACGAACTCGACGACGAGTCCGCCAGCCGGACCCTGCACCTCGTGGGCCCGTCCACCTTCACCTCGCTGCGCGCCCTCCCCGCCCTCGCGCCGCTGGCCAGCGACGGCCTGGAGCTGCGGGTCACCATCAGCCGCGAGGAAGAGGCGCTGGCCGGCCTTGCCGCCGGCCACCACGATCTGGCCATCGGCACCGTGCAGCCGCGCGACCGGCTGCTCGCCGCCACCCCGCTGTGGGACGAGGAGCAGGTGCTGATCGCCTCGCCGGCCTGGCTGGAGCGCATCGGCGGCCCCATCGCGGTCCGTACGCAGGGGCCTTCGGCCCTGGACGACGTCCCGGTCATCTCGTACGACGAGTCGCTGCCGCTGCTGACCCATTACTGGTCGGCGGTCTTCGACGCCCGGACCTCGCACGTCCCCGCGGTCGTCGTGCCCGACCTGCGGGCGGTCCTGGAGTGCGTGATCGCCGGGGTCGGCATGGCGGTCCTACCGCGCTATCTGTGCAGCGAGGCCATGACCCGCGGCCAGGTCAACGCGCTGCTGGACCCGCCGCTGCCGCCACTGCGCACGTACTTCCTGTCAGTGCGCGCCGGGACGCTGGCGCTGCCGAACATCGCGCGGGCGCACGACCGCCTGCTGCGCGCCGCCGGCGCCTGGTGAACCGTACGTTCCGGATTTGCCGCCCCAGAGGCGTTTGCCGCCACCCGTGCCGCGGCAGATCTCAGGCATGCCCCCGGACATCGAAGCACCGGCCACCGGGGCCACCCGGCCCGTGGTCAAACGCACCGCCCGCGCCATCCTGCTCGACGGTGATTCCCTGGTCCTCATCAAGCGCACCAAGCCCGGACTCTCGCCGTACTGGGTCACGCCCGGCGGCGGTGTGGACCCCGAGGACGCCACGATCGTCGACGCCCTCCACCGCGAGCTGGACGAGGAGCTGGGCGCCAAGGCCACCGACGTCGTCCCGGCCTTCGTCGACACGATCGAGCACATCGCGGAGGACGGCTCGCACGGCGTCAAGGTGCAGCACTTCTTCGTCTGCCGCCTGGAGTCGATGGACCCCGGCCGGCGGCACGGCCCCGAGGTCGAGGAGCCGACCGGCGAGTACGACGTGGTACGCGTGCCCTTCAGCCGGGTCGGGCTGGCCTCCGTCGAGATCGTTCCGCTGACCCTGCGGCACTACCTGGACGCGAACATCGAGGGCGTCCTGGGGCTGCTCTCGCCCGACCTGGGCTGACGACGGGGCTTGTCCCCAGTCCCTAGTCGCCTGCCGCGACCAGTTCCTCGACCCGGTCGTGCCGGATCCGCCGCGAGGGGATACCGCTGCGTACGAGGGTGTCGACGCCGCTGCGGATCATGCCGGGCGGCCCGCTCAGATACGCGTCGTACTCATGCCACGGCCCGAACCGCCCCACGACCTCCGGCAGCGGGCCGTCCACCACGGCCCGCACCGACAGCCAGGAAGAATGCTTGCCCTGGAGGCGCAGCATCGTGTCCAGGTCGTACAGGTCGTGGTCGCTGCGGGCGCCGTAGTAGACCTCGACCGGGCGCTTGCGGCCGTGCTCGGCGACATCCTCGACCAGCGCCTTGATGGGGGCGATGCCGGTGCCGCCGCCCAGGCACAGCAGCCCGTTGTCAGTGCTGTGATCCACAATCATGGAACCGGCCGGAGGACCGAGCCGGATGACATCGCCCGGCCGGGCGCGGCGCACCAGCGCGGTGCTCACCCAGCCGGCCGGGATGGCCTTGACGTGGAAGGACAGCAGTCCGTCGGGACGGGGGGCGGATGAGAACGAGTAGTGCCGCCACACACGCGGCCACCAGGGGGTCTCCAGGGCCGTGTACTGGCCGGCGAGAAAGGGATACGGCCGGTCGGCGCGGACCGTCACCACCGCTATGTCGGAGGTGCGGCGCTCGTGCGAGACGATTTCCGCCTGCCACCAGGGCGGCGAGTGCCGCTCGTCCTTCGCCGCCGCGTCGATCATGATCTGCGAGATCGCGGTGTAAGCGCGCACCCAGGCGGCCTCGACCTCCGGGTTCCAGATCGCCGACGCGTAGCGGGTGAGCGCGCCGATCAGGCACTCACCGACGGCCGGGTAGTGCTCGGGCCGGGTACCGTACTTGCGGTGTCCCCGGCCCAGGTTGGCCAGGTACTCGGTCAGCACCCCGGCGTTGTCGATGTGCTCGGCGGCGGTCAGCAGGGCCTTCAGCAGCCGGTCCCGCTGGGCGTCCATGGCGGGCGGGAACAGCTCGCGCAGCTCCGGGTGCCGGATGAAGAGCAGGGCGTAGAAGTACGACGTCGTCTTGTCGGCGACCGGGCCGACCTCGGCCATGGTGCGGCGGATCAGCACCGCGTCCGGGGACGGCTCGGGCTGCTCGGGCGCGTTCGGGGCCGCCGGGGGCCCAAGGGGCTCCGGGGCCTCCGCGGTGCCGGGACGCGGCTCAGGCACCCGCTCGGCGGGCTTCTCGGGGGGCGCGGGCCGGGGCGGGGGCGGCATACGGGACGTGCTGCTGCCCACCGGGCGTATCGGTATTCGGGTCTGCCCAGGGGCTTGCCCAGGCCTCTGCCCGGGGGTGGGGGTCTGCCCCGGCGCCTGGGCAGGCGGCTCCGCGCCCGGCTGCTCGGGGCGGACGGGCTTACGGGGCGTGAACCAGCCCGAGCTGTCAGGTTCGGCCGAGTTGGTGGTCACAGCGTCCATGGTCAGCTTCGTTTCCGTACGTCGGCCGCAAGTCCTGCCGGGTAAGCCTGCCACGGAGAATCAGCCGCACCGGACAAAGTGCCGGAAGTACGGGAAAGGGGGATACCAGCGGCGCTAGGCTGTCGCGCTCGCGGCTTCTCTCCGCGCAGAACGCAGTCGACCCTACCCGGAGCCGCCGACTCCACAAGGCCTCACAGCTTCTCGTGATCCACGCCACGCGTCATTTCATACGCTTCCCGGAGATCATCACCGGTGTAGGCAAATGTGGCCAAATCACTCACATAATGGTCGCCGTTGACCGCCACCGACACCGGCACCGCCGCGAAGAGCGCCGTGTCCGACAGCGAGTCCCCGTACGCCATGCAGTCCGCCCGCCCGACCCCGTAACGGGCGCACAGCTCGTCGGCGACCGTCACCTTGGTCTCCGGCAGCATGATCCCCGCCAGATCCAGCACCGCCCCCGTCGGGAACGGTACCTCCGGGAAGAGCGACGCCCGCGCCTCGTGCGCGCCCCAGGCGCGCAGCCGCCGTACGAAGAACTCCGGCGACAGCGACACCACCGCGCAGTACTCCCCGCGCGCCGTGATGTCCGCCCAAACCTCGCGTATGCCGGCCAGCCACGGCGAGCCCTCGAAGGCCGCCGTCAGCTGCACCTCGGTCAGCGCCGCCCACAGCTCGTACGCGCGCTCCGCATACCCCGGCGGGTCGATCACGCCCCGCCCCAGCGCCGCCTCCAGCTCCCGGAACTCCTCGACCAGGCCGATCTCCCGGGCGATCTCCATGCTTGCCGACGACCCCCGCATCAGCGTCCCGTCCATGTCGAATATGTGCAGCCGTGCCACGCCCGTGCCCCTCCCGAAATCCGGATGCCCGCCACATCCCCACCCGGGCATTCTGCCTTTATGACGAAACCGCCCCTCCGCCGCCTGACCGTCGCCGACGACCTGGCCGGCTGCCTCAAGCTCGCCGTCAACCGCGACTGGGGCGCCGAGGAGCACAAGTGGCGCTTCCTCTTCACCCATGGCGAGGTCTACGGCATTGACGCCCCGGACGGCGACGGCCTGGCCGGCACCACCATCCTCACCCGCTACGGCAGCACGCTTGCCGCCGTCAGCATGGTCCTGGTCGCGGCCCGTTACGAAGGCCGGGGCTTCGGCCGCCACCTCATGACGCATGCCATCGACCAGGCCGGCGACGCCACCGTCACCCTCCACGCCACCGACCGGGGGCGCCCCCTGTACGAGAAGCTCGGATTCCGCCCGATCGGCACTGTCATCACACACGTCGGCCGCTTCACGCCCACCGCCGACCACCCCTCCGGGACGGGGACGGTCCGCCCGGCCACCGAGGCCGACCTGCCCGCCCTCCTCACTCTCGACGCCGAGGTCTTCGGCGCCGACCGCGCGCCGCTGCTGCGCCGGCTCCCCCACTTCGCGGAACACACCGTCCTCGCCGAGTCCGGGTCACCCGACGGCAGGATCACCGGCTACGCCGCCGCCTGGCGGAACATCGACACCCTCGTCATCGGCCCCGTCATCGCCGACACCCCTGACACTGCCCGCCAGTTGATCGCCGCCCTCGCCCGCAACGCCGGTCCCGACACCGCCGTACGCCTCGACCTGCGCACCGACCGCCTGGCCGAGACCGACGGCCTCCACCTCTGGGCCGCCGCCCAGGGAGTGCTGCCCGGCTTCCCCAACACCCTCATGGTGCTGGGCGATCGCGACCTCCCCGGCGACGACCGCCGCCGCCACACCCCGCTCATGGTCGCCCTCGGCTAGTCGGTGCGGTCGGTGCGGTCGGTGCGGTCGGTGAAGCGCGGGGCGCCGGGCTCGGGCGGGAGGCGGGTGGCGCGGGCCAGGAAGGCGATGGCGTGGTACCAGCCGCAGAGGGTGATGAGGTCGAGCAGCTGCTCGCCGCTGCCGGCTGACCGCGCTCGGCCGCGAGGCGGTGGAAGCGCTGGGCGGGCTGTCGCGGTGGGCCGACCGGTGGGCGGAGGACACCCCCAGCGCCCCCGCCCCCGCTTCCGGCCCCGCTCCCGGTCGCGACTGAGCCCCGGCTACCAGGTCACCGCGCCCGCGACCTGCTTGGTGGTGGCGTTGAGCCGGTTGAAGAGGTTGGTCACGCCGATCCACAGAAGCAGGGCCGCGAGCTGCTGCTCGTCGTAATGGTCGGCGGCCTCGTCCCAGACCTCGTCCGGCACCGGATCGGCCCGGTCGGCCAGCCGGGTGGCCGCCTCGGCGAGCGCCAGCGCGGCCCGCTCGTCGTCGGTGAAGTAGGGCGCCTCCCGCCAGGCGGCCACCGCGAACAGCCGCTCCTCGGTCTCCCCGGCCTTCCTGGCGCTGCGCGCGCCCAGGTCGACACAGAAGCCGCAGCCGTTGATCTGGCTCGCGCGCAGATGGACCAGCTCCAGGGTCGCCTCCGGCACACCCCCGTTCTTCGCGGCCTTGAGGATGGCCAGGATGGGCTCCATGGCCTCAGGGATGACCACGGCCGGGTTCTTCATACGTGCTTGCATGACTGTTCTCCTGTCACATCCACCGGGTTCTGCTCGTCATAGCTCTGACGGAACGCGACGGAAGAATGTGACCGATGGACACACACGAATTTCTGACAGAGCGCTTCGAGGAGAACCGCACCCACCTGCGGGCGGTGGCCTACCGGATGCTCGGCTCGCTCAGCGAGGCCGACGACGCCGTGCAGGAGGCATGGCTCCGGCTCAGCCGCTCCGACACCAGCGACGTGGAAAACCTCGCCGGATGGCTCACGACGGTCGTCGGACGGGTATGCCTGGACACGCTCCGCTCGCGCCGCGCCCGTCGCGAGGAGCCCTGGGACGTACATGTGCCGGAGCCGATCGTGAGCCACGCCGACCGGGTCGACCCCGAGCACGAAGCACTGCTGGCCGACTCCGTCGGCCTCGCCCTCCTCGTGGTGCTGGAGACGCTGGCCCCCGCCGAGCGGCTCGCCTTCGTTCTGCACGACATGTTCGCCGTGCCCTTCGACGAGATCGCCCCCGTCGTCGACCGCAGCCCGGCCGCCACCCGCCAACTCGCCAGCCGCGCCCGGCGTCGCGTACAGGGAAACGCCCCGGTCCCCGACGCCGACCTCTCACGTCAACGGGAGGTCGTCAACGCCTTCCTCGCCGCCTCACGGGGCGGGGACTTCGACGCGCTGCTCGCGGTGCTCGACCCGGACGTCGTGCTGCGCGCCGACGGCGGTGTCCTGTCCCAGGGCCTGTCCAAGCTCGTTCGCGGCGCACGGGCCGTCGTCGAGCAGGCGCTCACCTTCTCCAGCTACACCCCGTACGCCCGGCCCGCGCTGGTCAACGGAACCCCCGGCCTCATCACCATCCCGAACGGGCAGGCTTTCGCGGTCATGGGCTTCACCGTCACCAACGGCAGGATCATCGAGATCGACATCCTCGCCGACCCCGCCCGCCTCAGCCGGATCGACCTGACCATCCTCGACGACTGATCCCCCCGTAGGGTCCAGCTTTTCGTGTCCTCAGACGACCGCCTGACCAGGTCAGTCTGAAACGTCCGGACCTGTTGGCCACTGGTTCCGTCCCAATTCCGTGGCCATTGAGGTCTTCGAAGCCTGGGCTCAGCGTGCCCGACCGGCGAGACCGCCGGCTTCCTGGGCGCTTCGCCATTCCTCGTAGAGCTCATAACACGATCATGATTGGGCTCGTTTGAGGCGTCGCCAGCAGAGTCCTGTACGCCGCCCGGCATCCGGAGCACATCAACCGGCTTGCGCTGGTAACCCCCAGTCCGAAGGTCGCCGGAGTGGAGGTCACCGATCAGGACCGGCGTGAGGTGGCCGAACGAAGGCGTGCGGAACCGTGGTTCCCCGACGCCTTCGCCGCCTTCGAACGGATCTGGGCGGGTGGTGCGGCGGACGCCGGATACGGGCGGGGGGACGCGGCCGCGCAGGCGCACCAGTCCAAGGAGGACAGTCGGCGCGACAACGCCGCGGTGCCGTTCTACTGCGCCGGCGGCGCGCTGGACCCGGTCGCCACCCGGCGGCCGTGGACGTCAGGTGCTCGTGAGGATGACGAGTTGCTGGGTCGCTCGGGTCATCGCGACATAGCGGTCGACCGCTCCTTCGATACCCTTGCCGAACGCCTCTGGGTCGATGAGGACGACCAGGTCGAACTCGAGCCCCTTCGACATCTCCGGGGTCAGCGACCGGACGCGGGACGTCGCCCGGAACGCGGGATCACCGATGACGCAGGCGATCCCGTCGGCATGCGCGGCGAGCCAGGTGTCGAGGATCGAGCCCAGATCCGAAACAGATCCGTGTACGACGGGGACGTCGCTGCTGCGGATGGAGGTCGGCACATTGGCGTCCGAGAGCACGGCCCGGATGACCAGCTCGGCTTCCGCCATGACCTCTTCCGGCGTCCGGTAGTTGATGCTCAGGGAGGCCACGTTGATCCGGTCGAGCCCGACCCGCTCGAGCCGTTCCTGCCACGACTCTGTGAACCCGTGCCTGGCCTGGGCGCGGTCCCCGACAATGGTGAAGCTCCGGGACGGGCAGCGGAGCAGCAGCATGTGCCACTCTGCGTCGGTCAGTTCCTGAGCCTCGTCCACGATGATGTGCGCGAACGGGCCGGCGAGAGGTTCCGGGTCGATGCCGGGCAGTGCGCTCTCGTCGATCAGGCTGTCCTGCAGGTCCTGTCCGCGCAGCATCGTCACCGCACCTTCACCGTCGTCATCGGCCTCCAGCAGGCCGTCGATGACGTCGGCCCTGCGCGCACGTTCGGCGGCGACAGAGGCGTCGTGCCGACGCTTGCGTCGTGACGCCTCCGGGTCGCCGAGCCGTTGCCGTGCCGCGTCCAGGAGCGGCAGGTCGGACACTGTCCAGGCCTGGGCGTCCTCGCGCTGCAGCTTCCGAACGTCATCGGTGCTGAGCCAGGGAGCGCACTTGCGCAGGTAGGCGGGTACCGACCACAGATCTCCGACGAGGTCAGTCGCTTCGAGCATCGGCCACGCGCGGTTGAGGGTCCTGATCAGCTCTCGGTCCTGCAGCAGCGACCTCCTAAGCAGGTCGGGCGGGGCGTCACTGTCGTCCTTGTCCATCAGGATCGTGAGCAGTTCCTCCCGGATCTGGTCGCGCGCCTCGTTGTGCGGAGTACCTGGTTCCACTGCTTCGAACGCCGCCGCCCAATCGCCGGCGCTCAGCCAGATGTCGGACCAGTGGCTCGAGACCGTCATCCCCTCGGTGGGCGGCTCCTCGTAGATACTGACGGCCGGCTCGATCGCCTTCACCAGGTCCGCGGACGACTTCAGAAGGGCCACGCTCGGGTCGGTCTCGATCGCTGCTCCGGCTCCCTCGGCGACGAGGTCCCGCAGGGTGCAGGTCTGCACGCCCTCCTCTCCGAGGCTGGGCAGGACATCGGCGACGTAGGCCAGGTAGGGCTGGTGCGGACCGACGAACAGCACGCCGCCCCGACGGTGACCGAGGCGAGGGTCGGAGTAGAGGAGATAGGCGGAGCGGTGCAGAGCGACGACGGTCTTCCCCGTACCCGGACCGCCGTCGACGACGAGAGCGCCGCGGGATCCCGCGCGGATGATGGCGTCCTGGTCGGCCTGGATGGTGGCGAGCACGTCTCGCATCCGGGTCGACCGGTTGCTGCCCAGGCTGGCGATGAAGGCGGACTGGTCGTCGAGCGCGGCGTGCCCTTCAAGCCCGTCAGCGGTGAACACTTCGTCCCAGTAGTCGCTGATCCGGCCGCGGGTCCAGCGATACCTGCGGCGGCTTGCCAGACCCATCGGGTTGGCGTGGGTCGCTGCGAAGAACGGCTCAGCCGCAGGGGAGCGCCAGTCGAGCAGCAGCCGACGACCCGCGCTGTCGGTGAGGCCAAATCGTCCGACGTACACGGGCTCGGGGTTGTCTGTGCTGACGATGTGTCCGAGGCACAGGTCCAAACCGAAGCGACGCAAGGCGCGCAGGCGACCGGTCAGCCGGTGGATCTCCATGTCCCGGTCCATCGCCTCCCGGCCAATGCCGCCGGGCGCCATGCGCTCGGCATCGAGGCGGTCGGACAGTTCGGCGATCGCCTGCTCGAGGCTCTCCGCGATGGCCGCGAAGTGCTGCTCGTCGCCGTCGATCAGCGTCGGGTCGGCCTTGGGGGAGAGGCGGTCGGGAAGGTCAAACGCGCTGGTAGTCAGGGGGTTCATGTCATCAGCTCCGATCTGAGGTCGCTTGCAACCATTGCGCGCAGCAAGGCGTCTGGACCGGCGTGACGAACCTGGTGGCCATGACGAGCAACGCTCCGCCTGACGTGGACCCCGTGGCCGTTGTCGGTTCAGGTCGCCAGGGTTTGTAGGTTCTAGTGTTCTGGGTCCTGGCTCGATGAACCCGCGTGGTTCACGCGGACACGGGCGGCCTTTCTCGGCTGACCGCGCCGAGCAGCAGCGTTGCGGCCACCGTCGCCCCGTCGGTGCGGATCGTGCCGGCAACGGCGGTCGCTCGTGCGCGGGTCTCGGGGGTCAGAGCCGTGCTGAGTGCGGCTGACAGGGACTCGGTGGTCGGAGTCGGACCGCCGTGTGCCGTGCCGATGCCCAGGTCGGCCACCCGGCCGGCCCAGTACGGCTGGTCCGCCGCCTGGGGTACCACCACCTGGGGCGCGCCGGCCCGGGTGGCCGTCGTCGTCGTGCCCGCGCCGCCGTGGTGCACGACGGCGGCCACCCGGCCGAACAGTGCCTGCTGGTTGACCTCGCCGACGACGAAGCAGTCGTCCCGGTCGTCGATCAGGGCCAGGTCCGCCCAGCCGCGCGCGACGAGTGCGCGGCGGCCCTGCGCGCGGATCGCCTCGATGGCCACCCGGGCGATGTCCTCCGAGACAAGGCGCATGCTGCCGAAGCCGACATACACCGGTGGTGCGCCGGCGTCCAGGAACGCCACCAACTCGGCCGGGAGCGGGCGTTCGTCCGGCAGGATCCACGCACCGGTGTGCACGACGTCGAGGTCCGAGGTCTCCTGCCACGGGCCCAGGGTCGGGTCCGCCGCCAGCCACGGGTGGTCGGTGAGGATGAAGTTGCGGACGTCGTCCACCGGTGGCAGACCGATCGAGGCCCGGTGGGTGTTGAGCGCCGCGCCGTGCAGCGCGTTGAAGCTCTGGGCGTTCAGGTCCCACAGCACCCGGTTGTCGGTCACCTCCGGTGGGACCGGCTGGCCCGGCAGCAGCCCCGCCGGCGGCGCGTGGTGCGGCGACGGCAGAATGAACGGGCAGAAGGTCGCGTACACGTAAGGGATGCCCAGCTTCTCGGCCACCGACCGCGAGGCGAAATGCGCCAACCCGGTCGCCAAGAGGGCGTCACATCCCTCGGCTACCGCGGCGACGGGGTCGAACTGCGCGGCCAGCTCGGACACGCGCCGGGACGCGTCCGCCGCCGACGACGGTCGCACCATCGAGCCCATCGGCGGGCCGACCGGCACCAGCGGCACTCCGACACCGGCCAGCAGCTCAGCGAACTCCTTGTCCGGCGGCGCGCACATCCGCACCTCCGCGCCGAGTGCCCGCAACCGCACCGCGAGTCCCGCCAGTGGTTCGACGTCCCCGCGCGACCCATACGTCGACAACAACACACGCATTTCGCGACTTCCGTTTCCGTAGATCTGGCCTCGGTCGGCGATTCTGCGGCACGACAGGGGGCTTGCCGCAAGCCCCCCGGTGCGCTATAACTTAAGAGTGGAAAGGAGTGGGTACTCTCCTTTCCCCTTTATCGTCCGCTGTGGACGGACAACCTCCTCGCGAAATACCCGGCGCGCCGCGTACGGCGGTACCGTCGGCCCAGGAGGATCTCCTATGGGCCTACGGATGCAGCCGCGGAACGAGAAGTTCTCCACCCTCTAGGAGGCCGCGGCAACAGCCGTCTGCTCTGGTCCTTGGAGCTCGACCTCCGGACCTTCCTGTCCAATTGGCCGGACAGTGGACACATCTCGATCTCGCCGGAATTGGACGCCGAAAACTGGACCCTCCCCGCCGCCGCCGCAGCAGCAGCCGCGATTTACGTCTGCGCCATGTCCACGAAGCGGGAGTAGTGCCCCTGGAAGGCCACCGTGATCGTCGCTGTGGGGCCGTTACGGTGCTTGGCGACGATCAGGTCGGCTTCGCCTGCGCGCGGGGACTCCTTCTCGTAGGCGTCCTCGCGGTGCAGCAGGATGACCATATCGGCGTCCTGCTCGATCGAGCCCGACTCGCGGAGGTCGGAGACCATCGGCTTCTTGTCGGTGCGTTGCTCGGGACCACGGTTCAGCTGGGACAGCGCGATCACCGGGACCTCCAGCTCCTTGGCCAGCAGCTTGAGGTTTCGGGACATGTCCGAGACCTCCTGCTGCCGGCTTTCCGGGCGCCGGGAGCCGCCGGACTGCATCAGCTGGAGGTAGTCGATGACGACCAGCCGCAAATCGTTTCGCTGCTTCAGGCGGCGGCACTTGGCGCGGATTTCCATCATCGACAGGTTCGGGGAGTCGTCGATGTAGAGCGGCGCCGCCGAGACGTCCGGCATGCGGCGGGCCAGCCGGGTCCAGTCGTCATCCGTCATGCTGCCGGAGCGCATGTGGTGGAGGGCGACCCGGGCTTCGGCCGACAGAAGGCGCATCGCGATCTCGTTGCGGCCCATTTCGAGCGAGAAGATGACGCTGGGCATGCCGTTGTTGATCGAGCAGGCGCGGGCGAAGTCCAGGGCCAGCGTGCTGTTGTGGGTCGGCACCATCGAGCGGGTGGCCAGGTACAGGTGTTCCGGATTGTCCACCTGGACGCAGCGAACCGGGACGCTCTCGATCTCTCGCGCATCGGTGATGAAGCGCTGCGACAGCTTGGGAGTGCCAGGTCGTCGCCGCTCGGCGTGCACTCGTCGCTTCCGCTCCAGCCCGAAGACATCATCGGAAGTCGTGAAATTGACGATGTACGCGATAGATGATTTCTCGGTGCGCCCCTTGACGCTCTTGGTCGTCATGCCGCAGCGGTAACCGAGACCCACAAGAAGCTCACGGAATCCTTCCGCCAGGACCCGATTGGTGACTGTGAACTGAACCGAACCGGTGTTGGTGACCGTTCCGTCAGTGTCCAGTAGACCGGCCAGCAACGCCCTCCGCTGCGCGATGGAACCGCGCAGGTACTCCTGTGGAATGTGCTTGTCGCCCAGGACGCCCAAGTCACGAAGCGCCGTCCGGAGACTGCCGTAACTCCTCGTGCAGGTGGAGCACCGGGGCTTCGAGAAGGCCGAGAAGCACACTTTGCCGCAGTCCACACAGGTGGCATGGGGAACCGGAGCCGACACGCTCCTCGCTCTGCCCCCGCACGACTTCCCGCAGCTCCGCACGTGGGCGAGCTTGGGAACAAACACTTTCCCGCAGACCACGCAGGACCGTTCCAGAAGTTCCGGCTCCTCGACCGCGAACCTGAGCGCATAGGTGATCGATGTGCCCACGCGCCGGACCTCGAAACCCTCGTTCTCGACGCGCTGCACGACCTCCGGATCGGCCGACGTGATCCGTGCGGCTTCACTGTGGCCATCGCCGAGCCATGCACCAAGCGTGTACGGCGGAACAGGCAGCTTCTGATGAGGGAGATCAAGAGGGGCCGCATTCTTCACGGTATGGTTCAGCCGCTGGTCAGCCAGGCTCGTACAACGCAGCGTGGCAGCGATCTCTTTGGTCGTCCTGACCGCAGCGTGAGTTCTCTGCCGATCCGGTCTGTTTTCCCGAGCCGACCGCCGTGAGGCCCTGGTGTCGGTGAGCCACTGATGATCCGCGTCAGCGACGACTGCCGTCCCGTCGTCGAAAGTGACTTCGTAACAGGGACGCCCGACCATGACATCGGTGGCGGCGACCACCCGGGTCGGTGTCCCGTCGGCAGCGAGCAGCAAGTCTCCGACGTTGACCTCGCCCATGGTGGTCCACCCGGCAGGAGTGGGGAGCACAGTGTCCAGAGCCAGTGCCTTTCCCATGGCGGGCCGGGCGGCGATGACGATCATCTGGCCGGGATGGAGGCCGTTGGTGAGGGAGTCCAGGTCGGTGAAGCCCGTCGGGACGCCGGACATCTGGCCGCTGCGGGAGCCGATGGCCTCGATCTCGTCGAGGGCGCCTTCCATGATGTCGCCGAGGGGGAGGTAGTCCTCGGAGGTGCGCTGTTCGGTGACGGCATAGATCTCGGCCTGGGCGGAGTTGACGATCTCGTCGACGTCGCCGTCGGCGGCGTAACCCATCTGGGTGATGCGGGTGCCGGCCTCGACCAACCGCCGTAGCACCGCGCGCTCGTGGACGATCTCGGCGTAGTACTCGGCGTTGGCGGCGGTGGGGACCGCGTTGACGAGGGTGTGGAGGTAAGGGGGGCCGCCGACCTTGGTGAGTTCGCCGCGCTTGGTGAGTTCGGCGGCGACGGTGATCGGGTCGGCGGGCTCGCCTCGGGCGTAGAGGTCGAGGACCGCGGCGTAGATGGTCTCGTGGGCGGGGCGGTAGAAGTCGGCGCCCTTGAGGACCTCGACGACGTCGGCGATGGCGTCCTTGGAGAGCAGCATGCCGCCGAGGACGGACTGTTCGGCGTCCAGGTCCTGCGGAGGTACGCGTTCGAAGCCGCCGGCGAAGGCGTCGTCGCGGCGTTTGTCGCCGTCGCGGGAGTCGTCCTTCTTGCGGAAGCGGGAGACGGGGAGGCGGTCGCCGGGGCCGTTGTCCGGGGGGAAGGGGGGTTCCTCTCCCCAGTGGTCGTCCGCGGGTTCGGGCTGGCTCACCCCCGTCACCTCCTCCCGTGCGGCGGACCGCTGTGTGCTTGTTGTTGCTTACGCTTTCTTACGCCACAGCGCTGACAGTCGAGCCCTGTGGGGAGGGCAGCGGCGCGTCGGGTGACGGTCCACGGTAGGGGTGCAGGGCGCCGTCAGCCAAGATGGTTATCCACAGGGGCTGGGGAAGCCTGTGGATGAAAGAGGCCACGCCTGTGGAGAAGCCCCTCCAACCTGTGCACAGGTCGGGGGACAGCCACGTGGACAAGCACACAATCACCCGATGATCAGTGGCCTGACCTGCGAATTCCTCATCCACGCACTGTGGACAAGAAAAACTTCACCGGTAGGCTCAAGATCCTGACAAACGGCACGGAGGAGATCACGCTACGCAGTCGTCGGTAATAGACGGTCGGCACTTGCGGTCATTACATGTGGATGATTACCCTGAGCGAATGACACAGGCACCCGATGACCTCCGCGCCGCCCCCGGCGGCGCGCCCCGCCGTCACGACCGGGAGATCATCGCCCTCGCCCTGCCCGCCTTCGGAGCGCTCGTCGCCGAGCCGTTGTTTCTCCTCGCCGACAGCGCCATCGTGGGCCACCTCGGCACCCCGCAACTCGCCGGGCTCGGTGTCGCCGCGACCCTCATCGCGACCGCCGTCGGGGTCTTCGTCTTCCTCGCCTACGCCACGACCGCCGCCGTCGCCCGCCGGGTCGGCGCCGGCGACCTGCCCACCGCGATCCGCCAGGGCATGGACGGCATCTGGCTCGCCCTGATCATCAGCGCCGTCGTCGTCGCCGTAGCCATACCCGCCGCCCCTGCCCTCATCGACCTGTCCGGCTCCTCCGCGACAGCGGCGCCCTACGGGGTGACGTATCTGCGGATCAGCTCCCTCGGCATCCCGGCGATGCTGGTCGTCTTCGCCGCCACCGGTGTCCTGCGCGGGTTGCAGGACACCCGTACGCCGCTCTACGTCGCCGTCGCCGGCTTCGCCGCGAACGCCGGGCTCAACCTCACCCTCGTCTACGGCGCCGGCCTCGGCATCGCCGGCTCCGCCTGGGGGACGGTCATCGCCCAGAACGCCATGGCGGCCGTCTACCTCACCGTGGTTGTGCGGGGTGCCCGGCGGCACTTGCGCGGCACCCGCCCGCAGCGGAGTCGAGGCGGAGCGCGACCGGGATGGTGGGAGTCGCTGCGGCCCGACGCCGCCGGGATCCGGGCCTGCGCAAGGGCCGGGGGGCCGCTGTTGGTGCGGACGCTCTGCCTGCGGGCGATCCTGGTGATCGCGACCGCCGTCGCGGCCCGGATCGGCGATGTCTCGATCGCCGGCCACCAGGTCGCCTTCACCCTGTGGACGCTGATGGCCTTCGCCCTGGACGCCATCGCCATCGCGGGGCAGGCCATCATCGGCCGCTACCTCGGCGCCGACGACCCGGCCGGCGCCGCCGCGGCCTGCCGGCGCATGGTGCAGTGGGGGATCGCCTCCGGCGTCGTACTCGGCCTGCTGGTGGTCGTGGCCAGGCCGCTGATCGTGCCGCTGTTCACTTCCGACCCGGCGGTGCGGGACGTGCTGATGCCGGTGCTGCTGATCGTCGCGCTGTCCCAGCCCGTGATGGGGGTGGTCTGCGTCCTCGACGGAGTGCTCATGGGCGCCGGGGACGGCCCCTACCTCGCCTGGTCGATGCTGGTCACCCTCGCCGTCTTCACCCCGGCCGCCTTCGCGGTTCCCGCACTGGGCGGCGGCCTGTCGGCCCTGTGGTGGGCGCTGATGCTGATGATGCTGACCCGTACGGCCACCCTGGGGCTGCGTGCCCGCTCCGGAAAGTGGCTGGTGACGGGGGCCGTACGCGCCTGAGCAACGCGAAGGGCCCGGAACCGACAGCGGTTCCGGGCCCTTCGCGTTGCCTTGCGTCAGGCTGCGACAACCTCGACGTCGACCGAGGCCGCGACCTCGGGGTGCAGACGGACCGAGATCCCGTGCGAGCCCAGCGTCTTGATCGGCGAGCCGATCTCGATGCGGCGCTTGTCCACGTCCGGACCGCCGGCGGCCTTGATGGCAGCGGCGATGTCGGCCGGGGTCACCGAACCGAACAGGCGGCCGGCGTCACCCGCGCGGGTGGCCAGCTTGACCTTGACGCCCTCGAGCTGGCCCTTGACGCTGTTGGCCTGCTCGATGGTGTGGATGTCGCGGATCCGGCGCGCACGGCGGATCTGCTCGACGTCCTTCTCGCCACCCTTGGTCCACGCGATCGCGAAACCGCGCGGGATCAGGTAGTTGCGGGCGTAGCCCGGCTTGACATCGACGATGTCGCCGGCGGCACCGAGGCCGCTGACCTCGTTGGTGAGGATGATCTTCGACATGCTTGATTCACCCTCCCTTAGCGAGCGGTCGAGGTGTAGGGCAGCAGCGCCATCTCACGGCTGTTCTTCACGGCCGTGGCGACGTCACGCTGGTGCTGGGTGCAGTTGCCGGTGACCCGGCGGGCACGGATCTTGCCGCGGTCGGAAATGAACTTCCGCAGCAGGTTCGTGTCCTTGTAGTCGACGTACGTGATCTTGTCCTTGCAGAACACGCAAACCTTCTTCTTAGGCTTGCGAGCAGGCGGCTTCGCCATGGTCTCTCTCCAGTATGATCAAGAAGTTTTGGTACGGACCCGCCCCTAGAAGGGCGGTTCGTCCGAGTAGCCGCCGCCGGAGTTGCCGGAGCCGGAGCCGCCGCCCCAGCCACCGCCGCCACCGCTGCCCTGGCCACCACCGGCCGGAGCGCTGGTTGCCCACGGGTCGTCGGCCGGAGCGCCGCCCTGGCCGCCGCCGGAGCCTCCGCCCCAGCTGCCGCCCTGGCCGCC
>NZ_RJVR01000406.1 GCF_003999195.1 Streptomyces soli | reverse complement strand
CACCCGTCAACGAAACCGACTAAACAAAGATCAACTGACGACCCGAGGGTCAGACTTCAACCGACGAAACTGGGTCAGAATTCAGCCGCCGCCGACAAGCCGGGCGCTTCCTGAAGATTCCGGACCCGGATGCCGTGGAGCGGGCCCGCTACAGGAGAGGGTTCGACGCGGCCCGCACGTGGGCGCCATCCGGGTACCACCTGAAGTACAGCGGCCGGGCCAAGGGCGACTTCTTCCTGGGCCTGCTCAGAGTCACCGGTGAAGACGACACCGAATGGAACCGGATCCGGCTGCAGCGCAGCAGGACGATCACCGACATCGACGAAGTGATCGCCGGCGTGCGGACGGACCACAGCGCCTTCGAGATCTCCGAGGACGTGCTCCCCCGTGTGCTGTCCCTGATCCGGATTCTGGCGGAGGAGGCTCTGAGCCGCCACGGCGACATGGCCGTGTCCAAAAAGCGCAGGCAACCGCAGCCCATGCTCACCGTCCACGGCAGAACATACGAACTGAGCTTCCGGGAAAGGCAGAAGCAAGTCCGCTGCGTTCCCCCGCAGAAGGGTCAACGCAGGACGTACGACTGGCAGCGGGTGACTCCGGCGCATCGGTTTGAGCCATCGGGAGAACTGGAGCTACACCTCTCGCAGGGCTACGCCTGGAAGGAGACCTGGGCTGACACCACCAAGAAGGCACTGGAGGCGCAGGTCGACACGATCTTCCGCGCAGTGAAGAAGCACGCAGAGGAGCAGGAGCGGGCGCGGTTGGAGCGGGAGTCCGAGCAGCGACGGCAACGGGCCGAGTGGGAGCAGCGGGAAGCCGAGCGCAAGCGGGCGGAAGCCGAGGAGCGGGAACGCAGGCAACGGGAATGGGAGGCCGCGCTGGCCGAAGCCAAAGTGGCCGCGATCCACGCGTCGAGAACCGACAGATTTGCCACAGCGCTCGACGGATGGCGCTTGGCAGGCGAAATCCGGTTGTTCTGCGCGGCACTCGACCAAGCAGCGGTCCGCGCCACCGAGCCGGCGGAGACCGAAAGGCTCCGGCAGTGGTCCCAGTGGGGGAAAGAGCAAGCGGACAGCCTGGACCCAACAGCCGAAGGCCGCAGCCTTGGGCCGAATGAGTTCAGCACGGAGCCGGCCGGCGACGAACTGCGCCCGTTCCTGAACGGCTGGAGCCCGCACCGACCTGAGAAGGAGAAACCGCCTACCCGGCCTGCTCCCTCAGGCCCTGAGCCAGAGCCGCGGCGAGGCTTCAGCGACGTACCTCTGGATCAAGGCTGGAGATATCAACACCGAGGTCGCGCTCAATGGTGGAGGCGGTGACTCCATGCCCTCGGTCGCGTAGTGCTCGCACGGCCCTCTCAACCAGCTTCCCGAGGCGCAGCACTTCCGCACGCAGGGCAATCAATTCGTCGTAGCGGTCCGCGCGTTCCTCACCGCACCACTCGCGGACCGTGCGCAGAACAGCCTGCTCGGCATCCAACTTGCGGTCGTCCCTGCGCTGCCACGACTGCCATGCCGATTGGGCACGCTCTTCGGCAAGAGCCTGCTGTCGGCTCTCTGTTTCGGGCAGGATCTCGTCGGCGAACCTCTCGGCGGCACGGCGCGCGATGCGCTCGGTGACCGGCCAGCCGACCAGGCACAGGCCGTTGCGCTTCTGGCTCTCGTAGAGCATTGGATCGGCACGCAGGTCAACCAGGTCCAGTTCAAGAAGCGCTGCTGTGCCATCGAGACGAGCGATCTCCAACACGCCCGCATCAGCAACGCCCCGGCGCAGGCGAACGCTCTTCTTGGGTCGGACGAAGCCCAAGACCAAGCGAGCGGCCTCGAATGCCGCCGTGCCCCGGACCTCCCGTGACGCCTCAGCCAGAGCCAACTCCGCAGCGTCATCCGTGCGGAACACCTCGACATCGGGCCAGGGCGCCAGCAAACAGTCCGCCGCCACCCACTCCTGCAACCCGGTCTCCTCGCCTTCCAGGAACCGCACATGCACCCGCCCGGAATTGCGCGGCCCGCCTAACCGGACGACCTCCACCCGGCTGACTGCGCCACCCCAGTCCTTGGCCCGTGCCCGGTAAGCCCAGCTCTCACCGATTTCCATACCGGCCATTCAGCCAGCAGGTATGGGCGGCAGAACAAGGTTCCCGAGGATCTGTACCCGGTCGGGTCAGACAACGACCGATTGCTAGCGTCACGCGCAGATCCCAGCTATTTAGGGTCCAGCGACAAGGCGCCGACGCCCTCAACTGATCTCAGCCAACTACGGCGGATGCGGGGCTCACTGACGGTCCCCCCGACCCTGCGAAGGGCCCTGGGAATGTCCTTCAAGTCCTTGGTGTGGTCGGCGATCTTCGCGAGACATGCCTAAACAGTGCCACTCTCCAAGACAGACCCATCGATAGCGTCCAAGTCGATGATGTGCGTCAAGGGTGTTACGGGGTCCGCCGGTCCGGAGGCATCAACAGTGACTGTGTACTTGGCCGAGGCATACGCTCGCCACCCCGAACGCTTCGCCCGCCGACCCAAACCACCCGCCATACCCACCCAGGTCTGGATCAACGAACCGAAACAGGAAACAGAACCCGCACAACA
>NZ_RJVR01000103.1 GCF_003999195.1 Streptomyces soli | reverse complement strand
CGCCCGGCCGCCGCGGGCACCCTCGCCGCGCGCCGCGCCCGGGAGCTGCTCGCCGGCCGGCTCGCCGGGCCGCCGTCCCTGGACGAACTGGCCGCCGAGGTGGGCACGAGCCCCTTCGCCCTGCTGCGGGCCTTCCGCCAGGCGTACGGGTTGCCGCCGCACGCCTGGCTGACCGGGGAGCGGGTCCGGGCGGCGCGCAGGATGCTGGAGGCCGGCGTAGCGCCCGCCGAGGTGGCCACCGCCGTGGGCTTCAGCGACCAGCCGCACCTGAACCGGCACTTCACGCGCATCGTCGGCGTCCCGCCGGGCGCGTACCAGCGGGAGCGCAAAAACGTACAAGACCAGGCGCCCGGCCTTCCTTAGGGTCTGCTGTGTGACCGCAGCACCTATAGAGACCGATCAGCAGTACCCACCCACCCCCAAGCCCCGCTCCGCCGTGATCCGGGACGCCCTCGGCGTCGGGATCGCCGTCGGGCTGTCCGGCTTCGCCTTCGGGGTGACCTCAGCCGGGGCAGGGCTCAGCGTGGCGCAGAGCTGCGCGCTGAGCCTGCTCGTGTTCACCGGGGCCTCGCAGTTCGCCCTGGTCGGCGCGCTGGGGGCGGGCGGCAGCCCGTTCGCGGCGGCGGCCGGAGCGTTCTTCCTGGGCGTACGCAACGCCTTCTACGGGCTGCGCTTGTCGGAGCTGCTGCGGCTGCCGCGCGCCGTGCGGCCGCTGGCAGCGCAGTGGGTGATCGACGAGACCTCGGCCGTCACCCTGGCCCAGCCGGACCGGCGCAGCGCGCGTCTGGGCTTCACCGTCACAGGCGTAAGCCTGTACGTGCTGTGGAACCTCACCACCCTGCTCGGAGCCCTCGGCGCCGCCGCGCTCGGCGACCCCGCCGCCTGGGGCCTGGACGCGGCCGGCCCCGCCGTCTTCCTGGCGCTGCTCGCCCCCATGCTGCGCGGCCGCGACGAACGGGCTGTGGCGGGGCTCGCGGTACTGCTCGGGCTGGTCTGCCTGCCGCTGCTGCCATCCGGCGTGCCGGTTCTCGTCGCGGCGCTGGCCGCGCCGGTCGTCCTGGCCGTCACCCGCCGTAAGGGGGTGCGGTGATGAGCACCTGGATCGCCATCGGCATCACGGCCTTCGGCTGCTATGCCATGAAGCTGCTCGGCCTCTCCGTCCCCGCCGGCTTCCTGGAGCGACCGGTCGTCCGGCGGCTCGCCGCCCTCCTCCCCATCGCCCTGCTGGCCGCGCTCACCGCCATCCAGACCTTCGGCACCGGCGACCGCGCCCTGGTCCTGGACGCCCGAAGCGCGGGCCTTGCAGCGGCGGCCGTCGCCCTACTGCTGCGCGCGCCCTTCTTGGTGGTGGTCGGGGCGGCGGTGCTGGTGACGGCCGCGGTACGGGCCCTGGCGGGCTGAACGCGGGGGAGTGGCGGTGCCCTAGAGGCGGCCGTACGCGCGCAGCGTCCGCAGCGCCTCGATCGTCACGATCGGCCGGGACTCCAGCCGCGTGCCCGGCGCCCACTCCCGCCAGCGGATCGGCCAGCCACCGTCCTCCCCCTGCTCCGCCGCCAGGAAGTCCAGGGACCGCTCGATCTCCGACTCCGAGAACCACCGCCGGCCCAGCGACTCCGGCCCGCGCGCGAAGTCGTACGCGAAGTGGTGCTCGCCCGGCGCGTAGCCCGGCGGCACGGCACGGTCGTCCGCGCGGCCCGGGTCGAGGACGACGAGCCGCTGCTCTCGCACCAGCCGCCCCAGGCGGTCCGCGGCGGCCCGCGCCCTCGCCCGGTCCGGCGCCGAGTCGAGGAACGCGATGGCGGCCATGGCCTCGTAAGGGTGCGTCTTCTCCAGAGACTCGGCCACCTCCCAGCAGAAGTCCGTGGCCCGGAACAGCCAGGCGTGCCATACCTCGTTGCGGTGCAGCACCCCGACCACCGGCCCGGTGGCGAGCAGATCCCCCGGCGGATCATCCGTCACCGGGATCCACGGCGCCGCCGGATACCCGCGCAGCGACGGATGGACCGCCGGCAGCGCGCCCTCGGGCGTGGACACCTCCGTGAGGTACTGGCACACGCGTTCCGCGCGCTGTCCTCCGCAGCGCCCGATCTCGTCGAGCACGCACAGCGCGAACGCCGTGTGCAGGGGCTGACTCACCGGCCCCCGCAGATCCGGCTCCAGGGCGTGGCCGTATCCGCCGTCGTCATTGCGGTACGCGTCGAGCGCGGTCTCCACCGCGTCCGGCGAGCCCTGCAGGAAGTGGTGGGCGAACCTGCGCTGCTCAAGCACGCGGGCAGTGAGCCACACAAAGTGCTGGGCGCGCGCTAGCGGGGTAGCTGGCATGTGCGCACCCTAGGACGCGCCGCCCGCCCTGCCTACGCCAATCACGCCGGAGCACCCGGCCGTGCGACCATGCGCCCCCCGGGACGGGATACTGGGGTTCATGAAGTTGACGGTCTTCTGGGAGCGGATGCGCGCTCACTTCGGCGATGCGTACGCCGACTCGTTCGCCCGCGATCATGTGATGTCCGAGCTGGGCGGGCGGACCGTGGTGCAGGCGCTGGAGGAGGGCTGGGAGGCGAAGGACGTCTGGCGTGCGGTGTGTGCGGCTGTTGACGTGCCCGCTTCGAAACGCTGATCGATAGGCGAGACTTGGGCTGTGTCAGCAAACGCGGGGAACACGGGGAAAGACGGCGGCGACGCGGAGGAACCGTCCGAGAAGGCGTCAGAGGCAACGGTGGCGGGTGGGCGGATGCCGACGTGGTTGCCGCGGGCCATGGTGCTGGCACTCGCGCTGCTTGGTGCCTTCCAGTTGGCGAACTGGGCGTTCCACCAGGTCATCGGGCTGTTGGTGAACATCCTGATCGCGTTCTTCGGCGCGCTGGCCATCGAGCCGGCCGTGGACTGGATGGCGGCCCGGGGGGTGCGCCGGGGGATCGCCACCGGGCTGGTCTTCCTCGGAGTGCTGGCGGCGGGCGGGCTGTTCGTGGTGCTGCTGGGGTCGCTGCTGGTCGACCAGGTGACCATGATCGGCCGGAATCTCCCCAACTATGTCGACGATGTCGTGGTCTGGCTCAACCAGACCTTCGGCACCGACCTGTCGGTGGGCAAGCTGCAGGACAACGTCCTGCACTCGGACTGGTTGCGCACTTACGTGCAGAGACAGGCCAGCAACGTGTGGGGGCTGTCCGGTGCTGTCCTGGGCGGTGTCTTCCAGGCGCTCACCATCGCCCTGTTCAGCTTCTACTTCGCCGCCGACGGCCCCCGGCTGCGGCGCACGCTGTGCTCCGTACTGCCGCCGGCGCGCCAGGCCGAGGTGCTGCGGGCGTGGGAGATCGCGGTGGCCAAGACCGGCGGCTATCTGTACTCGCGGGCGCTGATGGCGCTGATCTCGGCGGTCGCGCACTATGTGCTGCTCCAGGTGCTGACTGTGCCGTACGCGCCGGCGCTGGCGGTATGGGTGGGTGTGATCTCACAGTTCGTGCCGACGGTCGGCACGTATCTGGCGGGTGCGCTGCCGATGCTGATCGCGTTCACCGAGGACCCGTGGGACGCGGTGTGGGTGCTGGGCTTCGTGGTGATCTACCAGCAGTTCGAGAACTACGTGCTCCAGCCGCGGATCACCGCCAAGACGGTCGACATACACCCCGCTGTCGCCTTCGGGTCCGTGGTCGCGGGCACCGCGCTGCTGGGCGCGGTCGGCGCGCTGGTCGCGATCCCGGCCACCGCGACGCTGCAGGGCTTCCTGGGTGCGTATGTGAAGCGGTACGACGTGACCGATCCGCGCGCCCACGGGCCGCAGCCACGGCGGGGGGCGTCCCTCGTGGCGAGCATCCGGCGCTGGGCGCGGCGAGGTTGACACGAAATTCGAACATCCATTCTCATGGAGAGTGCGGGCAGGTTATCCACAGCCCGGAGCGACGTCAGGGCGCATTGTCAGTGGCAGGCAGTAGCGTCATGGACGTGAAGCGATCGACTCAGACATCCCGGGTGGAACCCATGGCAGCAGGAAACGACCGCGAGAAGGCGTTGGACGCCGCGCTCGCGCAGATTGAACGGCAGTTCGGCAAGGGCGCCGTCATGCGCCTCGGCGAGCGCCCGAACGAGCCCATCGAGGTCATCCCCACCGGGTCGACCGCCCTGGACGTCGCCCTCGGCGTCGGCGGCCTGCCGCGCGGCCGGGTGGTGGAGGTCTTCGGTCCGGAGTCCTCCGGCAAGACGACCCTGACCCTGCACGCGGTGGCGAACGCGCAGAAGGCCGGCGGCCAGGTGGCCTTCGTGGACGCCGAGCACGCCCTCGACCCCGAGTACGCCAAGAAGCTCGGCGTCGACACCGACGCCCTGCTGCTCTCCCAGCCGGATAACGGCGAGCAGGCGCTCGAGATCGTGGACATGCTGGTCCGCTCCGGCGCACTCGACCTCATCGTCATCGACTCCGTGGCGGCCCTCGTGCCGCGGGCCGAGATCGAGGGTGAGATGGGCGACTCGCACGTGGGTCTGCAGGCCCGCCTGATGAGCCAGGCCCTGCGCAAGATCACCAGCGCGCTCAACCAGTCCAAGACCACGGCGATCTTCATCAACCAGCTCCGCGAGAAGATCGGTGTGATGTTCGGCTCGCCGGAGACCACGACCGGTGGCCGCGCGCTGAAGTTCTACGCCTCCGTCCGGCTCGACATCCGCCGGATCGAGACCCTCAAGGACGGCACCGACGCGGTCGGCAACCGCACCCGCGTCAAGGTCGTCAAGAACAAGGTCGCGCCCCCCTTCAAGCAGGCCGAGTTCGACATCCTCTACGGCCACGGCATCAGCAAGGAGGGCGGCCTGATCGACATGGGTGTCGAGCACGGTTTCGTCCGCAAGGCCGGCGCCTGGTACACGTACGAGGGCGACCAGCTCGGCCAGGGCAAGGAGAACGCGCGCAACTTCCTGAAGGACAACCCCGACCTCTCCGACGAGATCGAGAAGAAGATCAAGGAGAAGCTGGGCATCGGCGTCAGGCCGGAGGCCCTGGGCGAGCAGCCGGGCGCGGACGCCGCCACCTCGGCCGTTCCCGCCAAGGCCGCGTCCGAGACGGTCCCGGCACCTGCCAAGGCAGTGAAGGCGACCAAGGCGACCGCAGCCAAGGCCTGAGCCGGTGGCACGCGGACGCCGATACACCGACCGCGGCGGCTCTTCCTCGTCGAGGGCCGAGAAGGAGCCGCCGCCCGAAGAACCGGCCGACCCTGAGGAGCGGGCGCGGGCCCTGTGCCTGCGCCTGCTCACGGGGACACCCCGGACCCGTAAGCAGCTCGCCGACGCCATGCGCCGCCGGGAGATCCCGGAGGAGGTGGCCGAGCATGTGCTGGAGCGGTTCCAGGACGTGGGGCTCATCGACGACGAGGCCTTCGCCAACGCCTGGGTGGAGTCCCGGCACCGGGGGAGGGGCCTCGCCCGGCGGGCGCTCGCCCAGGAGTTGCGTACCAGGGGAGTGGACGCGGAGCTGATCGGTCGCGCCGTCGAGCAGCTCGACCCCACGCAGGAGGAGCGGGCCGCCCGCGCCCTCGTGGACCGCAAGCTCGCCTCGAGCCGTGGGCTGGAGCGCGACCGGCGCATTCGCCGCCTCGCCGGGATGCTGGCCCGCAAGGGGTACTCGGAGGGGGTCGCGCTCCGGGTGGTCCGCCAGGCCCTTGAGGAGGAGGGCGAGGATCCGGAGGTCCTGGAGCACCTCCTGGGGGAGTAGGCCGCTTCCTTGGGGAGCAGGACGGGTGAGGTCTCGAATATGTCCCCGAGTGGGCGTCACCGGACCGTGCGGTGACCGCTTCCTTGACCATGCCTGTGAGTCGACCTAGCCTCACAACGGGTGAGGGGAAGCGTCCTCAGAGACACGGGAGTTGGTGCCATGGGCATCGCGCTGGGGACCGGATCCTTGCTCTCCCTTGTGTCCGTGGTCATCACGGTCGCCGTGGCGGTGACCGCCGGTGTCCTGCTGCACCGGCTGCGCAATGAACGTGAGCAGCTGAGGACCGCCGCCGAACGTGAGGCCAGGGAGATCCGGGCGGCGGCCAAGGACGAAGTCCGGGAGATCCGGTCCGACCTGGAGCGACGTGAGCAGCGGCTCGCCGACCGCGAGGCCCGGATCGACGCCGAGTCCGAGCATCTGCACCTCCGCAGGCGGGAGTTGGCCGAAGAGCGCGAGGCCCTGGAGCGCCGGCGGGCCGAGGCGATCCGGCTGGAGGACGAGCGGCGCACCATCCTGGAACGGGTCGCCTCCTACACCGCCGCCGAGGCCCGCACCGACCTCGTCCGTTCGGTGGAGCAGCAGGCCAAGCGCGAAGCGGCCGTCATCGTCAGGGACATCGAGCGGGCCGCCCGCGAGCGCGGCGAGGAGCGGGCCCGCCGCATCGTCTCCACCGCCATCCAGCGGGTGGCCGGCGAGCAGACCGCCGAGTCCGTGGTCTCCGTACTGCACCTGCCCAGTGACGAGATGAAGGGCCGCATCATCGGCCGCGAAGGCCGCAACATCCGCGCCTTCGAAGCCGTTACCGGCGTCAACCTCATCATCGACGACACCCCGGAAGCGGTGCTGCTGTCCTGCTTCGACCCGGTACGCCGCGAGGTCGCCCGGCTGACCCTGGACGCCCTGGTCGCCGACGGCCGGATCCATCCGCACCGCATCGAGGAGGTCTACGAGCGCAGCGTCGCCGAGGTCGAGCAACTCTGCGTACGGCACGGCGAGGATGCCCTCACCGACACCGGCATTACCGATATGCACCCCGAACTGGTCGCCCTGCTCGGCCGGTTGCGCTACCGCACCTCCTACGGGCAGAACGTGCTCGGCCACCTGCTGGAGTCCGCGCACATCGCCGGCATGATGGCCGCCGAGTTGGGCGTCGAGCCCACCCCCGTCAAGCGCGGCACCCTGCTGCACGACATCGGCAAGGCCCTCACCCACGAGGTGGAGGGCAGCCACGCCCTCATCGGCGCCGACCTCGCCCGGCGGCACGGCGAGAGCGAGGACGTGGTGCACGCCATCGAGGCCCACCACAACGAGGTCGACCCCCGCACCGTCGAGGCCGTCCTCACCCAGGCCGCCGACGCCGTCTCAGGCGGACGGCCCGGCGCCCGCCGCGAGTCCCTGGAGTCATACGTCCGCAGGCTCAAGCGGCTCGAGCAGATCGCCGTCGCCCACGCCGGGGTTGCCAAGGTCTTCGCGATGCAGGCCGGCCGCGAGATCCGGGTCATGGTGCGCCCGGAGGACGTGGACGACATCCAGGCGCAGGTTATCGCCCGCGACGTGGCCAAGCAGGTCGAGGAGGAGCTGACCTACCCCGGCCAGATCCGGATCACGGTCGTACGGGAGTCCCGGGCTTCCGAGTTCGCCCGCTGACCCGCTCGGAAGGCTCCGAAGGTTCCGAGGGCCCATCGGCCGGCTCCCCGGCCCCGCCCGCATCCGCCGGCCCGTCCCCCGCATCCGGCAACGGCGGTCCGCCGCGCGCCAGATCGGCGTACGAGTAGAGCTCGGCCGGGCGGCAGCCGGTCATCGCCGTGACCAGATGCCCGTCGGGGCGGATCAGCAGCACGCTGTGCGCCGTCGACCCCGGATACGCCTCCGCGACCAGCAGTTCCGCGCGGGTCGGTAGTGTCGCGACCGCCTTGGCCAGACGCGGCATCAGCCCCGCCGTCAGCCAGTGCCGGCTCTCCCACACCCCGGTGCCCGGCGCGATCAGCACCACCAGCAGGTTGTAGCCGAGCCGGTCGTAAAGCCACGCCCGGGAACCGTCCAGGGCGGTCACCTCGACGTCCACGACCGCCGCCCCCGGCGGCGTGGCGCACGAGGCCACCAGCGGGGACGCTGCCGACGACCCCCCGCGCGGCGCGGGCAGCGCCAGCGGCGACCGCGCGTACACCGGCGGCGCCCCCAGTGGTCCGCGCCCCAGGTGGCCGTCGGTCAGCAGTTCGGCGTACCGGCGGCCGGACCCCGAAAGACCCGACAGCACCGAACGCCGCAGCGAGTGCCAGACCCCCTCGGCGCGCAGCAGCGGCAGCACCTGGTCGGTGGCCCGCAGCCTGGCACCCACCGCCCCGCGCCGTTCGGCCTGGTAGCTGTCGAGCAGGGTGTCGGAGGCGCCGTAGTGCCAGGCCAGCGACAGCTTCCAGGCGAGGTTGCCGGCGTCCCGCAGGCCCTCCTCCAGACCCTGCGCACCCAGCGCGCCCACCAGATGCGCGGCGTCCCCGGCCAGGAACACCCGGCCCGCCCGCCAGCGCCGCGCCAGCCGCTGGTGCACCGGATGCTCTGCAGAGCCCAGCAGCTCGTACGGCGGCACCGCGCCGGAGCCGCTCCAGGCCGCCAGCGTGCCGCGGATCCGGGCCACCAGGTCGTCCGAGGTCAGCGGGCCGCCCTTGGCCGGCAGCAGCCAGTCCAGCCGCCACACGCCGTCCGGCAGCGGACGCGCCGTCACCTCGGGCCCCAGCCCGGCTCCCGGAGGATCGCGGTGCAGCAACGCCTCAGCCGGCCATGGCAGTTCGACCCGCAGCGCCGCCACCGCGTACCGGTCCACCGCCGTACGCCCGGGGAAGCGCACCCCCAGCAGCTTTCGTACGGTCGAGCGCGGTCCGTCGCAGCCGACCAGATAACTCCCGCGCCACCACGTGGCATCTGTGCCCCGCGTGTGCACGGTCACCCCGGAGCCGTCCTGCTCCAGGGTGACCAACCGGGCCTTCGGCACGATCCGTACGAGGTCCTCGGCCGCCGCCGCGGCCCGCAGTCCGCGCTCCAGCCGGGCCTGCGAGATGTGCAGCGGCGCCTCGGAGTCGGCGCCGAATTCGACCCGTACGGCCTCCTGCCGGCGCCGTACGGTCCGCCACGCCGTCCAGGCCGTCGCGTCCCCGTAGACCCCGGGGTAGCCCAGCCGCGCCACCAGTCCGGCCGTCACCGGTCCCAGCACGGCCGTTCGCTCGGCCCCGGGAAGCACCTGCCCGTCGTTCTCGTCCAGCACGATGCTCGGCACGCCGTGCCGGGCCAAGCCAAGCGCGAGGGCGAGTCCCACCGGACCCGCCCCCGCGATGATCACCGGGTCCACAGCGCGGTCCCCGGAAGTTGTGCAGTCACATTGCGTATGCAACCCACTGCGGGTGCGTGCGTCAAGTGACGTCCGCTGGTCGGCGCGGTGCGCGGACGCGCGGACTGATCCGCCGTCACTCCGCGGCGGCCGCCACGGCCTCGGCCTCGGGCGCCGCCGGAGGCGCGCCCTGGGGGCTACGGCGGCCGCGCCGCTCGATCCAGGTGGCGAGCGAGCTGAGGGCCAGGCACATCAGGATGTAGATCGGCGCGATGATCATCACCAGCGGTACGTACGGGAAGCCCAGGCTCGTCGCGGCGATGAGCCGGCCGTTGTAGAGCAGTTCCTCGTACGTGATGATGAAGCCCAGCGACGTGTCCTTGAGCGTGACCACCAACTGGCTGATGATCGACGGCAGCATCGCCCGGACCGCCTGCGGGAGCAGCACGAAGACCATGACCTGCGTCTTGCGCAGGCCGACCGCGTACGCGGCCTCGCTCTGGCCCTTGGGCACGGCATTGATACCGGCCCGGAAAATCTCGGCCTGCACCGAGCCGTTGTACAGGGTCAGACCGATGACCAGGGCCCACAGCGGCGTCGAGGTGAACACCCCGACGTAGAGCGCGAAAATCATGATCAGCAGCGGCATCGCGCGGAAGAACTCGACGATCGTCGAGGCCACCCACCGCGCCGGCGCGTGGTCAGAGAGCCGGCCCGCGGCCAGCAGGGCGCCGAGGAAGAGCGAGAGGACCGAGGCGAGGGCGAAGGCCTTCAGGGTCGCCAGGATGCCTTCGCCGATACGCCGCTGGATCTCGGTGTACTGGAACGGCTGCCACAGGTAGCTCGCGAACTGCCCCTTGGCGTCCAGTTGCCGGTAGACGAAGTACAGCAGGCCGAGGATGGCCAGGGAGGCGACCGCGCCGATGATGTTGTTGCGGGTACGGGCCTTGGGGCCCGGGGCGTCGAACAGGACGTTTGCGCTCATCGGGCCACCGCCAGCCGGGTCTCGAGGAAGCGGAACACCGCGCTGATGAAGAAGGTGATGATCAGGTAGGCGATCGCCACCCAGAGGAAGATCAGGAAGATGTTGTATCCCTGCTCGCTGAGTGTCTTCTGCACGCTGAACAGCTCGAAGACGCTGAAGCCACCGGCGATGGCCGAGTTCTTGGCGAGCGCGATCAACAGGCTGCCGATCGGCGGCAGTACGGTCCGGGTGGCCTGCGGCAGGATGATCAGTCGCAGGGTCTGCGTGAAGGTCATCCCGAGGCTGCGGGCCGCCTCGGCCTGCCCGAGGGACACCGTGTTGATGCCGGAGCGGACCGCCTCGCAGATGAACGCCGAGGTGTAGCAGCTCAGCGCGAGGACCGCGAGTTGGAAGAAGCTCCAGGTGTTCATGCCCAGGCGGGGCAGCACCAGCACCGCGATGAAGAAGAGCAGCGTCAGGGGAGTGTTGCGCAGCAAGGTGACCCAGGCGGCGCCGAAGTAGCGGAGCGGCGGCACGGGAGACACCCTGAAGGCGGCTATGACCACCCCGAGCACCAGGGCGATCGCCCCGCTGAGCGCGGTCAGCTCGACCGTGCCGAGGAACCCCTCGCGAAACAGCGCGAAGTTGTCCAGCAGTACGTTCATCGATTCTCCAAATAGCGATGCGCCGGCGGCCGGGAAGCCGCCGGCGCATCAGTCACGGTCGGAGCCGGGCCGTGGGAGGCCGGTCAGGAGCCGGTCAGGACGACGAGTCGAGCGGGGGGATCGCGGCGGTCACGCCGGACTTGCCGAGCGTGGCGTCGTACGCCTTCTTCCAGTCGCCGTTGTCCTCGTGGCTCTTCAGGGCCGCGGTGACGGCGTCCTGGAAGGCCGTGTCGCCCTTCAGCAGGCCCACGCCATACGGTTCCTCGGAGAACGGCTTGCCCAGCACCTGGATCTGGTCCGGGTACTTCGCGGCGAAGCCCTTGAGGATCGCGTCGTCCGTGGTCACCGCGTCGACCTGGCCGGAGATCAGGTTGTCGACGCACAGCGAGTAGGCGTCGTACTCGACCGGCTTGGCGCCGTAGGGGCCGTTCTTGATGCGCTGGATGGAGGTCGAGCCGGTCGCCGAGCAGACCTTCTTGCCCTTGAGGTCGTCCTTGCTCTTGATAGAGCTGCCCTTTTTGACCAGGAGGTCCTGGCCGGCGACGAAGTACGGGCCGGCGAAGGAGACCTGCTTCTGGCGCTCGGGGTTGATGGTGTACGTGCCGACGTAGTAGTCCACCTGGCCGCCGGCGATCGCGGTCTCACGGTTGGCCGACTGGATCGTCTTGAAGGTGATCTTGTCCTCGCCGAAACCGAGGTCCGCGGCGACCATCTTCGCGATCTCGATGTCGAAGCCGGAGTACTTCTTCGTCGCCGGGTCCTGGAAGCCCAGGTTCGGCTGGTCGGCCTTCACACCGATGGTGATCTTGCCGTTCTTCTCGATCCTGTCCCAGGTCTTCGAACCACTCAGCTTCACACCGGTCTTGACCGCGTACGTCGGCAGGGCGGCGGCCGCACTGGAGCCGCCTGCGGCCGACGGGGTGGTGGAGCCGGACGGGGAGCCGGACTTGCCGCAGGCCGTGGCGGACGCGGTGAGGGCCACGACGGCGAACGCGGCGGCGGCGGTCTTGCGGAGATTCATGGGAAGTCCCTTTGTTGTCAGGTCGTCGTCAAGTTCAGTCGTCAAGATCATCTCAGTGGTGGAGGATCTTCGACAGAAAGTCCTTGGCCCGGTCGCTCCGGGGGTTGCTGAAGAACTGGTCCGGGGTCGCCTGCTCGACGATCCGGCCGTCCGCCATGAACACCACGCGGTTGGCAGCGGACCGGGCGAAGCCCATCTCGTGGGTGACCACGATCATCGTCATACCGTCCCTGGCGAGCTGCTGCATGACCTCCAGCACCTCGTTGATCATCTCAGGGTCGAGTGCGGACGTGGGTTCGTCGAACAGCATCACCTTCGGATCCATCGCCAATGCCCGCGCGATCGCCACACGCTGCTGCTGGCCGCCCGACAACTGCGCCGGGTACTTGTCCGCCTGGTTGCCCACGCCCACCCGGTCCAGCAGGGTGCGGGCCTTCTCCTCGGCGGCCTTCTTGTCCGTCTTGCGCACCTTGATCTGCCCGAGCGTGACGTTCTCCAGCACGGTGCGGTGCGCGAAGAGGTTGAACGACTGGAACACCATGCCGACGTCGGCGCGCAGCCGCGCCAGCTCCTTGCCCTCGGCGGGGAGCGGCTTGTCGTCGATGGTGATGTGGCCCGAGTCGATCGTCTCCAGGCGGTTGATGGCCCGGCACAGCGTGGACTTGCCGGACCCGGAGGGCCCGATGACGACAACGACCTCGCCGCGGGCGATGGTCAGGTCGATGTCCTGAAGGACGTGCAGAGCACCGAAGTGCTTGTTGACGTCCTTCAGGACGACCAGGTCGGTCGCCGAGACTTCGGTCATCGGTGGGCGCTCCATCCTCATTGGCTCAGGGCGGTTGGGAAGACCCTATGAATGATCGCCACGCCCGGTCATCACATCTGAGCGGAACTTGAGGGTTACGATCCGATCACGCACCAGCACGCTGGGTGAACGGGTTTCCATGTCGCGTACCGGCTGCGTAACAGTCACCCGAGCGGCGTGGACGACCCTTGACGCACATGATGATCATCCGCCTGTATTCCTGGTAAGGGCATCATTGCGGGAGCGCGAAGGGAGGGATCCACAATGCGACTGCTGCTGGTCGAGGACGACGAACGGGTTGCCGCCGCACTGGCGGCCGTGCTCCGTAAGCACGGCCTGTCGGTGACCCACGCCCGCAACGGCGAGGAGGCGCTGCGGGCCCTGTTGCCCGAACCGGGCCCCGCCTACGACGTCGTGCTGCTCGACCTCGGCCTGCCCGACCAGGACGGCTTCGAGGTGTGCAGCCGCATACGCCGCCAGGCCGCCATCCCGGTGATCATGGTGACCGCCCGGGCCGACGTACGCTCCCGGATCCATGGTCTCAATCTCGGCGCCGACGACTACGTGGTCAAGCCCTACGACACCGGAGAGCTGCTGGCCCGCATCCACGCCGTCGCCCGCCGCCACACGCAGGAGGCCGCCGAGGCGCTCCCGGCCGCCCAGGACCCCGTACTGCGGCCGCAGCCCGGCGCGCTGTGGCTCGGACCGGTGTCCGTAGAGCTGCCGACCCGCAGGGTCACCGTGGAGGGCGAGGACATCGCGCTCACCCGCAAGGAGTTCGACCTCCTCGCGCTGCTCGCCCAGCGGCCCGGCGTGGTCTTCCGCCGCGAGCAGATCATCAGCGAGGTCTGGCGGACCAGCTGGGAGGGGACCGGCCGCACCCTGGAGGTGCATGTCGCGTCCCTGCGCTCCAAGCTGCGGCTGCCCGCCCTGATCGAGACCGTGCGCGGGGTCGGCTACCGCCTCGTCGTCCCGGCCTAGGCCGGTCACCTTGCGCTCACGCCTGCTCCCGCTGCTCATCGTCCTGCTGGCCGGAGTCCTGCTCGCCCTCGGCTTCCCGCTCGCCGCGAGCCTGGCCGCCGCCCAGCAGCAGCGTGTCGTCGTCGACCGGATCGACGACACCACCCGCTTCGCCGCGCTCGCCCAGTACGTGACCGGCCCCGCCGACGACGAGCGGCGCGGCACCCTGCAGTCCGAACTGAGCCGCTACCAGGAGGTCTACGGGATCCGGGTCGGCGTCTTCTACCGCAAGCGCGACCTGCCCGCGATGGCCGCCGCGCCCGAGAAGTGGCAGGTCCCAGCGAAGGGTGAGGCCTACACCGCCTACACCGAGGCGCTCGCCAGCCGCCGCAGCCACGACCCCCCGCAGGTCTGGCCTTGGCAGCGCCGCACCATCGCCGTCGCCTCGCCCGTCGTACGCGACGGGGATGTGATCGCCGTCGTCCTCACCGACTCGCCCACCGGCGCCATGCGCTCCCGCATCCTGCGCAACTGGCTGCTGCTCGCCGCCGGCGAACTCGCCGCGATGGTCGTCGCCGTCATGGCCGCCTTCCGGCTGGCCGGCTGGGTGCTGCGGCCGGTGCGGATCCTGGACCGGGTCACCCACGACATCGCCACCGGGCGGATGAAGTCCCGGGTCGCGGCGGCCGGCGGGCCGCCCGAGCTGCGCCGCCTCGCCCGCTCCTTCAACGAGATGGCCGACAACGTCGAGGAAGTCCTCGACCAGCAGCGTGCCTTCGTCGCCGACGCCTCCCACCAGCTGCGCAACCCGCTGTCCGCCCTGCTGCTGCGGATCGAGCTGCTCGGCCTCGAACTCCCTACCGGCCACGAGGAGGTCGGCAAGGTCCGCGAGGAGGGCAAGCGCCTCGCCTCCGTCCTCGACGACCTCCTCGGCCTGGCCCTGGCCGAGCACGCCGAGGCCGACCTCGCCCTCACCGACATCGCCGCCCTCGCCGCCGAGCGGGTCGAGGCCTGGCTGCCGGTCGCCATCCGCGAGGGAGTGGAGCTCGACTACACCGGCGTGGTCGCCGTGACCGGCTGGGCGGACCCGGTCGCGCTGTCCAGCGCACTGGACGCCATTGTCGACAACGCCCTGAAATTCACTCCTCAGGGCGAATCCGTGTGTGTTTCAACCGAAACCCGCGGCGAAAGCGTCGCCGTGACCGTCGCGGACAGCGGCCCCGGCCTCACCGACGACGAGATCGCCCGCATCGGCGACCGTTTCTGGCGTTCCCCCCGCCACCAGAACATCGACGGCTCCGGCCTCGGCCTGTCCATCGCCCGCGTCCTGCTCGCCCAGGGTGGCGGCTCACTCTCGTACGCGCCCAACGACCCCCGCGGCCTGCGCGTGACCCTCACCGTGCCGCGCACCGCGCCCTAATTGCACTCCGTCGGCTCGGGCGGCCGCTGGTCGTTCAGCTCCTTGTCCGTCAGCGGCTTCAGATGCTTCGCGTAGGACGTCTTCCAGCGGCCCGAGGAGATCTGGTTCTTTATGGCCTCGCAGACGGCGCTCTTCAACGCGGGCTCGTCCTGATGGAGCCCCACCCCGTAGAACTCCTCGCTGAACGGGGCGTCGAGCAGCCGCAGTTGCGTCGGGTGCTGAGCCCGGTATCCGGCCAGGATGATGTTGTCCGTGGAGACCGCGTCGACCGTTCCGGCCAGCAGCTGGTTCAGGCACTGGCCGTACGAGGCCCGCAGCTCGGTCCTTATCCGTGGATACTTCGTGCGCAGCCGGTTGGCGGGCGTCGAGTCGGTCACCGTACAGACGTCGCGGTCGTAGAGGTCCTGCGCCCCGGTCACATCCTTCTCGTCCTTCCGTACGAGGAAGTCCTGCCCGGCGACGTAGTAGGGACCGGCGAAGTCCACCGTCTCTTTGCGGTCCGCGGTGATGGAGTAGCTGGCCACTATCAGGTCGACGCTGCCGGAGCTGAGCATCCATTCCCGGCTCTGGGTGTCGACAACCTTGAAACGCACATGGCTGAAGCCCAGCTGTTTCGCGACGGCCCAGGCCAGGTCGATGTCGAAGCCCTCGTAGCCGCCGTTGGCGGTGTCCGATTTCTCGCTGAGGCCGGGCTGGTCGCTCTTGACGCCTATGACCAGGTAGCCACGCTGCTTCGCCGCCTGGTACGTCGCCGAGCTGGACAGCGACGGCCCCTCCGGCGTACGCAGCCGGTCCACCGCGAACCAGCCCGCCGTCGCCAGTACCGCGAGCCCCACCACGCCGGCCGTGGCCGCCACCCAGCGCCGCCGGGACCACGGGGGCCTCGGGGGTTGCGGGGGATCGGGCGTCGGGTCCGGCCGCAGGGGCGGCGGAGTGACCTGGGTGGCCTGCGGGTCGTAGCCGGTCGGATATCCGGCCAGGGGATGCGGGGTCTCCTGCGCCACGTGCTGCAGCAGCTGTTCCGCGCGCTCCGCCGTCAGCCGCGCCGTCGGCTCCTTGACCAGCAGCCCCTCGATCAGCGGACGCAGCGGCCCGGCGTGCTCCATCGGCGGCGGCTCGGTGGTGCGTACCGCCTCCAGTACCTCGTACGGCGTCGGTCCCCGGAAGGGCGCGCGGCCCTCGACCGTCTCGTACAGGGTCACGCCCAGCGACCACAGGTCCGCCGCCGGCGTCGCCTCACGCGGGGTCCGCGAGGCGGGCTCCGACAGCTCGGGGGCCAGATACTGCGGCGTGCCCACCGTCTCGTGCAGCCGGGTCACCTGGGCCGCGCCCTCGAAGGTCGCGATCCCGAAGTCCATCAGCACCGCCCGGCCGTCCCGCCGGAACAGGATGTTGTGCGGCTTCACATCCCGGTGCAGCACCCCCGCCGCGTGCACCGCCCGCAGCCCGCGCAGCACCTCGAGCCCGATCCGGGCCGCGTGCAGCGCCGGCAGCCGCCCCTGCTCGCGCAACTGGTCCGCCAGCGAATGCGGGTTGACCTGTTCCATCACGATCCAGACCTGGCCCTCGGCCTCGATCACGTCATGGACCGCGACCACATGCTCATGCCCGATCCGCGCGATGGCCTGTGCCTCACGCCGCGCCCGCTCCACCCACTGCGCCTGCGTGTCCGGGTCCAGGGCGCCGCGGAACAGCAGCTCCTTCACCGCGACCTGACGGCTCAACCGGTTGTCGTACGCCTCCCACACCACGCCCATACCGCCGCGACCGAGCTGGCGCTGCAACTCGTAGCGCCCATCGATGAGGGTGTGCGGCATTCCCCCAGAACTCATGCGTGTGCCCCCATTGATACGTGGTCGGCAACAGGTTAGGGGGCCTTGGCCGCGAACAACATCGGCCCCGGGGTGGGTGATGATCACATGTCGGGGCGCAACGCCCGTACCGGACCGCCGATTCCTTACGGTTTAACCGATCGGTAATAGCGCAGAGCCCCCTCGTGCAGCTCCAGCGGGTCCGTGAACACCGCCGTCCGCAGATCCACCAGCTGCGCGGCGTGCACGCGGGCGCCGATCCTGTCCCTGCTGTCGATCACCGTGCGGGTGACCCGCTCCACCAGCCCCGCGTCCGCCCGGTCGGTCGTCACCAGCAGGTTGGCCACCGCCAGGGTCTTCACGGACTTGCCGCCCGCGATGTCCGGGTACGCGTCCGCAGGCATCACCGCCTGGCGGTAGAAGTTCGGGTAGAGCGTGTGAAGCTTGCCGACCAGATCGCCGAGTTGCACCAGCTTGACGTGCATCGTCTTCGACAGATCCGTCACCGCCTGCGTCGGCAGCCCGCCCGACCAGAAGAAGGCGTCGAGCTTCCCCTCTCGCAGCAGCGTCGGCGACTCGTTGATCCCCGTCGTCCTCGCCGTCAGGTCCTTCGCCTCGTCCAGCCCCGCCGCCCGCAGCAGCCGCCCGGTGATCAGATTGACCCCGGAGTACTTTTGCCCTATCCCCACCCGCTTCCCGCGCAGATCGGCCACCGAATTGATCGGCGAGTCCGCCGGGACCACCAGCTGCATATAGTCGTCGTACAGCCGCGCGCACGCCCGCAGCCGCGACTTCCCGGCCTCGTGGTAGTCCGCCACGGCGTCCGCCGCCGCGATCGCGAAGTCAGCCTTGCCCGTCGCGACCCACCTGACGTTGTCCACCGAGCCCTGCGACGGCAGAAGATCCACCTTCACCCCCGGCAGATCCGTGTCCAGATCCCTGCGCAGCAGCTTCCCGTACGTGTCGTAGACCCCGTTGCGCACACCCGTCGAAAACGTCACCGTGCCCTGCGGATATGACGGCCCGCGCGCCGGCAGCAGCCACCACAGCAGCAGCGCGAGCACCGCCGCCACCGCGAATGCCGCCTGCACGGCGCGGCGCCTGCCGATGTGGGGGATCTCCATGCCTGGCGATCCTGCCAGGCATGGCAGATGGAGGAAAGTACGGAGCTGACCGGCGGACATGCCGACCAATCCCTGGCGTGAGTGGCGACGGATGACTTTTGAGGGATGTGCCATCGGAAAGGGACGGCCGCATGAGAGAACCGCAACGGATCGGCAGCCGGGAAGAGCCGGGGCGTGATCTGTCGCAGCTGCTCCGTCGCCAGGGGCGACGAGGAGGCTTTCGGGCGGCTGTACGACGCCGTGGCCGGCCCGGAGGCCGCGCTGCCGGACCACACGCCCGCGTTCGACGAGGTGACCGAGGAGGCCGAGAACCGCTTGGAACGTGAACAGGTACGCCGCTGCATGCGCGGGCTGGCCGAGCTACAGCGCCAGGCGGTCACCCTCGCCTACTACCGCGGGCTGACCTATCGGGAGGTCGCCGAGTTGCTCGGTACGCCTCTGGGCACCGTCAAGACGCGTCGATGAGCTCCGCCGACGAGCCGTTCGGGCCGGCCTGCGACTCCGTTCCCAGGACGGGTGCGGGCAGTTTCGACGGCATGTCCAAGGACCCGGTGGCCACGGCCGCCTCCAACAATCCGGCGCTGTCCACCCTGAACGATGGCCCTTCCCCGCGGCCTCTCAACTGCCTCGTCACCGGGGCGACGCCCAGGGATGGTCGCCCAGCTTGGCCGGCGTACGGGCCCCGGCTACATCGGAGGCCGGCTGCCCGAGCTGCCGGCCGCCGGGCACGTGGACGGGACGGGGACGGGGACGGGGACGGGGACGGGGACGGCCGATCGCAGCCCTTACCCTGGACGGGTGAGCAGGAGTGAGGCGGCTGGTTTGAGAACCTACGAGGTCCGCACCTACGGGTGCCAGATGAACGTCCACGACTCCGAGCGGCTGTCAGGCCTGCTGGAGGACGCCGGCTACGTCCGCGCGCCCAAGGGCGCCGACGGGGCGGATGTGGTCGTCTTCAACACCTGCGCCGTGCGGGAGAACGCCGACAACCGGCTCTACGGCAACCTCGGACAGCTGGCGCCCAAGAAGGCGGAGCGGCCCGGCATGCAGATCGCCGTCGGCGGCTGCCTCGCCCAGAAGGACCGCGACACCATCGTCAAGCGGGCGCCATGGGTCGACGTGGTCTTCGGCACGCACAACATCGGGAAGCTGCCGGTGCTGCTGGAGCGGGCCCGTATCGCCGAAGAGGCGCAGGTCGAGATCGCCGAGTCGCTGGAGGCCTTCCCCTCGACGCTGCCGACCCGCCGTGAGTCGGCGTACGCCGCCTGGGTCTCGATCTCGGTCGGTTGCAACAACACCTGCACCTTCTGCATCGTCCCGGCGCTGCGCGGCAAGGAGAAGGACCGCCGGCCCGGCGACATCCTGGCCGAGGTCGAGGCGCTGGTCGCCGAGGGCGTCTCCGAGATCACCCTCCTCGGGCAGAACGTCAACGCGTACGGCTCCGAGATCGGCGACCGCGAGGCCTTCAGCAAGCTGCTGCGTGCCTGCGGGCGGATCGAGGGCCTGGAGCGGGTCCGCTTCACCTCGCCGCACCCGCGGGACTTCACGGACGACGTGATCGCGGCGATGGCCGAGACGCCGAACGTGATGCACCAGCTCCACATGCCGCTGCAGTCCGGATCGGACACGGTGCTCAAGGCGATGCGCCGCTCGTACCGGCAGGACCGCTACCTGGGCATCATCGATAAGGTGCGCGCGGCCATGCCCGACGCCGCCATTTCCACCGACATCATCGTGGGCTTCCCCGGCGAGACCGAGGAGGACTTCGAGCAGACCATGCACGTCGTGCGCGAGGCGCGCTTCGCGCAGGCCTTCACCTTCCAGTACTCCAAGCGGCCCGGCACCCCGGCGGCCGACATGGAGGGGCAGATCCCCAAGGAGGTCGTGCAGGAGCGCTACATGCGCCTTGTCGCCCTCCAGGAGGAGATCTCCTGGGAGGAGAACAAGAAGCAGGTCGGCCGGACCCTCGAGGTCCTGGTCGCCGAGGGCGAGGGCCGCAAGGACGACGCCACCCACCGCCTCTCGGGACGGGCCCCGGACAACCGGCTCGTCCACTTCGAGAAGCCCGCGGAGGCCGTCCGCCCCGGCGACGTCGTCACCGTCGGGATCACCTACGCCGCCCCGCACCACCTGCTCGCCGAGAAGCCCGCTCTGGCGGTCCGGCGTACGCGGGCGGGCGACGCCTGGGAACTGCGCAACGCGGCCCCGGCGGCCAAGCCGGTCGGGGTGATGCTGGGCCTGCCGACGATCGGCGCCCCGGCGCCGGTGCCCGCGGCGGCTCCCGGCTGCGGCTGCGACTGATCGTTTCTGTGCTGGGCCGGGACTGATGGGGTAGGGGGAGCACGTGGCTTGGTGGGGGCTCTTCGTCGAGGAGACCGTGGGCAGTGGGGAGGACAAGCACTGGGAGGTCGAGCTGCTCGGGCACGCCGACGGCACCCGTGAGGACGCGCTGCGCGAGCTGGAGGACGCCGCGCTGCGGTTCAAGCCGGCGAAGCCGTTCAGCGTCCGGCGCAGCCGGCTCTACCGCACGGGGGACGGCTTCCTGCAGACCAACGAGGGCATGACCACGACCTACCGCTGCCGCTTCTCCGTGGCCGAGACGGTCCGGGACGGCAAGGATCCCTCCGTGGCGGCCCGCTACCGCGGGCCGCAGGACCGCGTCCCCGACGGATCCTGAGCCGGTAGGGTTCCGATCATGCTGGTCGCCGCTGCCGTCTGCCCCTGCCCACCGCTGCTGGTGCCCGAGGTGGCCGCCGGCGCCGCCCCCGAGCTGGACCCGCTGCGCACGGCCTGCGCGGACGCGATCGGGGTGCTGGCGGCCTCCCGGCCCGACCTGCTGGTGGTCGTCGGCGCCGGCGAGCGCGGCCACGTATGGGAGGGCGGCGGCGAGGGATCGCTGCGGCCCTACGGAGTGGACCGCACCCTGCGGCTCGGCGCGGGCGAGGACGCGGTGCCGCTGGCACCCTCACTGGCGGTCGCGGCGTGGCTGCTGGAACGTACGACCATCGCCGCACCGCTGCACGCGGCGGCCGTGCCCGCGGACGCGTCCGCCGAGCGGATGGTCGGCCTCGGCCGGGGTCTGGCGGAGCTCGCGGAGCGGGTGGCGCTGCTGGTGATGGGCGACGGGAGCGCCTGTCGTACGGTCAAGGCCCCCGGGTATCTGGACGAGCGGGCGGAGGCGTACGACGCCGCCGTCGCGGCCGCGCTGGGCGGCGCCGACACCGCTGCGCTGGCCGCTCTGGACGCGGAGCTGTCCGCCGCGCTCAAGGCGTCCGGCCGCGCCCCCTGGCAGGTCCTCGCGGGCGCCGCCGAGGGCGCGGATGTGGGGGGCGAGCTGCTGTACGACGAGGCGCCGTACGGGGTGGGGTACTTCGTGGCTGCCTGGTCCTAAGTCCTAGCGGCCTGGCCCCGGGCCGGGGGTCGGGCCCTCGCCCTGGTCCTTGAGGTGCTCCAGCGCGTCCTTCGCCTTGCCGACGCCGGATCCGAGCTTTCCGGCGTACTTGCCCTTGGTCCGCTCGTCCACCTTGCGCGCGGCCTTCTCCAGCCCGGACTCGATCTTGTCCCCGTGTTGGACGGCGAAGTCGCCCGCCTTGGTTTTCACCTGGCCGGCCTTCGCCTTGAGGGTGTTCTTAAGTCTCATCGATCACCGCTCCTTCCGATGGAAATATGTCATAAACAGCCCATATTAGCCAAGACCCTACCTGCACGCGAGGAAGTCCGCCCTCGCGGTTTGGGAGACTGGGCACGTGAACAACGACGCACCCCGCGTGATCGCCGTCGTCGGTCCCACCGCGGCCGGCAAGTCCGACCTGGGCGTTGCCCTCGCCCAGGCCCTGAACGGCGAAGTGGTCAATGCCGACTCCATGCAGCTGTACCGCGGCATGGACATCGGCACCGCCAAACTGACCACCGAAGAACGGCAGGGCGTCCCGCACCACCTCCTCGACATCTGGGACGTCACCGAGGCGGCCAGCGTCGCCGAGTACCAGCGCCTCGCCCGCGTCGAGATCGACCGGCTGCACGCGGCAGGCCGCATCCCCGTCCTGGTCGGCGGCTCGGGCCTGTACGTACGGGCCGCCATCGACGCCCTGGAGTTCCCCGGCACCGACCCGGACGTACGCGCCCGCCTCGAAGCCGAACTCGCGGCCGACGGCACGGGTCCGCTGCACGCCCGCCTTGCCGCCGTGGACCCCGGGGCGGCCCGCGCGATCCTGCCCAGCAACGGCCGCCGGATCGTCCGCGCCCTGGAGGTCGTCGAGATCACCGGACGCCCCTTCACGGCCAATCTGCCCGGCCACGACCCCGTGTACGACACCGTGCAGATCGGCGTGGACGTCCCCCGCCCCGAGCTCGACGAGCGCATCACGCTCCGTGTCGACCGGATGTGGGACGCCGGGCTCGTCGGCGAGGTCGAGGCCCTGGAGAAGACGGGTCTGCGGGACGGCAGGACGGCCTCCCGGGCCCTGGGTTACCAACAGGTACTGGCCGCGCTCGCGGGGGAGTGCACGGACGCGGAGGCGCGCGCCGAGACCGTACGCGCCACCAAGCGCTTCGCGCGCCGTCAGGATTCGTGGTTCCGCCGTGACCAGCGGGTGCACTGGCTCACGGCGCGCGGCACGGAACTGACAGAACAGGCGCTGGTGTTGCTGGGCCACGCGGTCACAGCCTGATCACGTGATGGCATCGGGACGCTCCAGCGGCACTTGACGCCTCCTCGCCCGTGCCATCATCGAGCATCGGGCTACGGTGTCGGACGTTTGGAGGGCGCGTGGCGATGGAGGCCGGCCCTCGCGACAGACCGCAACCGGACCACGGGCACGGGAGTTCCGCCGATGTGCCGGAGCTGGTTGTCGACGGGCCTCTGGACGAGCCGCTCGAGGGATCGCTTGGCGGCCCTCTCGCCGGCCCTCTCGACGAGGAGCCGGACGGATCGGGCGGCGCCGTCGAGGGCGAGGAGTCCTTCCGCGAACTGCGACCGCAGCGCCGCCTGAGGATCTGGCAGCTCACGCCGATCATCGCGCTCGCGACCGTCGGCTCCCTGATGTTCGCCTTCCCGCTCGCCTTCGAGTTCGGCGACAGCGGCGCCGTCGTCGCCATGCTCGGCCTGCTGCTCTGCTGCTGCTCCGCCGGCTGGGGCATCATGGCCGCCCGCCGCGTCGGCTACGCCTGGCCCGGGCTCCCCGCTCGAGGCTCGGGAAGCCGCCCCGACTGGCGCTTCGTCGTGCTCTACGCCGCGATCACCGTTCTGCTCGCCGTCCTGGCCTTCTGGCGGGTCGCCCGGCTCCGCTAGCGGCCACGTACGATCGGATACGTGACTACCGCAGCACAGGGCCTGCCCTTCCTCAAGGGCCACGGCACCGAGAATGACTTCGTGATCGTCCCCGACCCCGACGGGCGGATCGAGCTGTCCCCGGAGGACGTGGCGCGGCTGTGCGACCGGCGCGCCGGGATCGGCGGTGACGGCATGCTGCGGGTCGTACGGTCGGCGGCGCACCCGGAGGCGGCGGCGATGGCCGACGAGGCCGAGTGGTTCATGGACTACCGCAACGGCGACGGCAGCATCGCCGAGATGTGCGGCAACGGCGTACGGGTCTTCGCCCGGTATCTGCAGCGCGCCGGGCTCGCCGAGGCCGGGGACCTCGCGGTCGCGACCCGGGCCGGGGTCCGCCGGGTGCACATCGCCAAGGGCGGAGACGGTGACATCACCGTCGACATGGGCAGCGCCCTGCTCCCGCAGGGCGACGTGACGGTCGGCGTCGGCGACCGCACCTGGCCCGCCCGGAACGTCAACATGGGCAATCCGCACGCCGTGGCCTTCGTCGCCGACCTCGCCGAGGCCGGTGACCTCCTCACCGCCCCCGCCACGGTCCCGGCGGAGGCCTATCCGGCAGGCGTCAACGTGGAGTTCGTGGTCGAACGCGGCCCGCGCCATGTGGCGATGCGGGTCCATGAGCGCGGGTCAGGCGAGACCCGCTCGTGCGGCACCGGCGCCTGCGCCGTGATGGTGGCGGCCGCCCGCAGGGACGGCGCGGACCCGGCGGTGACGGGGCGTCCGGTGACGTACACGGTGGATCTGCCGGGCGGCCGAGTGGTGATCACTGAACGGGTCGACGGCACGGTGGAGATGACCGGGCCCGCGGTGATCGTGGCCGAGGGCGTGATCGACCCCGCCTGGCTCGGCGTGAGCCGTACGCCGGCCGGGGACCCCAGCACCTGAACCCGCAAAACGCGCCACTCAAACCGCACGCGTTCCCTCGAACGGGTGATGACGATCACTCTGGGCGAGAGCGCGGCAGCCGCACGTGGTGGGCTCGGTAGCATCAAGCACCGGCACGGATGTGTTCCCGCCGCCGGTCGACGCTGCCGGAGGTGCGATATGAGCGCAGACAACGCAGTGGATGCCGTGTCCAGTGGGGGCGGGCGCGGCAGGCTCATGCTCCGCGGGGCCGATCTGCGCAGACTGGGCCGGGCCGCACTCCTCGGGCCGGGCAGCGGCCGCAGCCGGGTGCCGGACGCCATCGAGCACATCGCCAAGGTGCACCGGGCCCAGCATCCCGGCGCCGACATCGACATCCTCCGCCGCGCCTACGTCCTGGCGGAGTCCTCGCACCGGGGCCAGATGCGCAAGAGCGGCGAGCCGTACATCACCCACCCGCTCGCCGTCACCCTCATCCTCGCCGAACTCGGCGCGGAGACCACGACCTTGACGGCCTCTCTGCTCCACGACACCGTCGAGGACACGGAAGTGACCCTCGACCAGGTCGGCGAGGAGTTCGGCGGGGAGGTCCGCTATCTCGTCGACGGCGTCACCAAGCTGGAGAAGGTCGAATACGGCGCCGCCGCCGAGTCGGAGACCTTCCGCAAGATGCTGGTCGCCACCGGCAACGACGTACGGGTCATGTCCATCAAGCTCGCCGACCGGCTGCACAACATGCGCACCCTCGGCGTCATGCGCCCCGAGAAGCAGGCGCGCATCGCCAAGGTCACCCGCGACGTCCTGATCCCGCTCGCCGAACGGCTGGGCGTGCAGGCGCTCAAGACGGAGTTGGAGGACCTGGTCTTCGCGATCCTGCACCCCGAGGACTACGACCGGACCCGCGAGTCCCTCATCGCGCACGCCGCGCTCCCCGACCCGCTGGAGACGGTCGCTGTCGATGTGCGCGGCGTGCTGCGCGAGGCCGGCATCCCGGCCGAGGTGCTGGTCCGGCCCCGCCATGCCGTCTCCGTGCACCGGGTGCGGGTCAAACGCGGCGGGATCCGGCCCGGCAGCTGCCAGTTCGGCCGGATCCTGGTGCTCGTCGGCGAGGACGCGGACTGCTACGCGGTGCTGGGCGAGCTGCACACCTGCTTCACGCCGGTCATCGCGGAGTTCAAGGACTTCATCGCGGCCCCCAAGTTCAACCTCTACCAGTCGCTGCACACCGCCATCGCCGACGGCAAGGGCGAGATCGCCGAAGTCCTGGTCCGTACACGGCAGATGCACAAGGTCGCCGAGGCCGGCGTCGTCGCGCTCGGCAATCCGTACGCGGTGGGCGAAGCCCCGGTGACGACGGACGGCGAGCGCGTCGACCCCACCCAGCCAGGCTGGCTCTCCCGGCTGCTGGACTGGCAGCGCGACGCCCCCGACTCCGACACCTTCTGGAGCGCCCTGCGCGACGAGCTCGCCCAGGACCGCGAGATCACCGTCTTCTCCGCCGACGGCGGCACCGTCGGCCTCACCGACGGCGCGACCTGCGTGGACGCCGCGTACGCGCTGCACGGGGAGGCCGCCCATGCCTGCGTCGGCAGCCGGGTCAACGGGCGGCTCGCCCCGCTGAGCACGGTGCTGCGCGACGGCGACACCCTGCAGCTGCTGATGGGCGCCGAGGGCCCGGGCAGTGACGTGTACGGCCCCTCGCCGGACTGGCTGGAGCACGCCCGCACCCCCGCCGCCCGAATCGCCATCACCCGCTGGCTGGACGCCCACCCCGCCTCGGCCGCGGAGGCCGCCCCCGCCGCCCCCGCCGTGCGCGCCGCCGCCGCCGTCACCTCCCGCGCCGCCGACCCCGTCGCCGAGACCGATCTGCCGGGGGCGGCCGTGCGGTTGGCCCGCTGCTGCACCCCGGTGCCGCCGGACGCCGTCACGGGCTTCGTCATCCGGGGCGGCACGGTCGCCGTGCACCGCAGCGAGTGCCCGACCGCCGACCGTATGGCTAGTGCCGGCCGTGACCAGGTCCCCGTGCGCTGGCGCATCGGCACCGCCGGCTCCGGCTACCGCGCGACCCTGCTCGCCGAGGCACTCGGCCGTCCCCGCCTGCTGGCCGACCTCACCGAGGTCATCGCAGGCCAGGGCGTCGGCATCGTCTTCGCGGCCGTCGAGCCACCGCAGGAGCACCGCGTCCGCCACACCTACACCGTCGAGCTGCCCGACGCCGAGGCGCTGCCCGCCCTGATGCGGGCCATGCGGGCGGTCCCGGGGGTCTACGACGTCTACCGGGCGCAGCGGCAGGTGGCCGCCGTCCGGGCCTAGTCCGCTGCCCAGGGCAGCCGGGCCTTGGGTCGGGCCGGTGGCCAGAGGGGCTGCCACCCGTTCGGGTGGGATGCGGACGCGCCGCCAGCGTAGGCGTACGGCCTGCTGATAGCCGTATTGCATGATCGGACACTATGCGCGTCGAGGTACACTCACCGCCTTCGCGGTGCTCGTTCTGACCGCCGCGGCCCTGCCCGGTGGCGCCTCCCCCGCAGGGGTGGGCGACCGGCTGTACCCGGACCTGGGCAACGCCGGATACGACGTCTTCAACTACGACATCACCTTCGATTACCACGGCAACGACCAGCCGCTCGACGCCGTCACCCGCATCGACGCCCTCGCCAAGGACAACCTCACCAGCTTCGACCTCGACTTCGCCCGCGGCACGGTCCGCTCGGTCCAGGTCAACGGCCGCCCCGCCCAGTACTCCACCGAGCGCGAGGAGCTGGTGATCACCCCGGGGATGCCCGTGCCGGCCGGCAGCCGGCTGCGTATCACCGTCACCCACACCAGCGACCCCAAGGCCGGCGACGACGGCGGCTGGATCCGCACCCCCGACGGGCTCGCCATGGCGAACCAGGCCGACGCCGCCCACCGGGTCTTCCCCTGCAGCGACCACCCCTCCGACAAGGCGCGCTTCGCCTTCCACGTCACCGCCCCCAAGGACCTCACCGTCGTCGCCAACGGCCTGCGCGAGGCCGAGGTGACCGGGGGGCCCGCCACCACCTGGACGTACCGGACCAGCCACCCCATGGCCACCGAGCTGGCCCAGGTCTCGATCGGCCACTCCACCGTCCTGCACCGCACCGGCCCGCACGGCCTGCCGCTGCGCGACGTCATCGGCGCCGCCGACAACGACAAGGACAAGCTGGAAAAGCGGCTCGCCCTGACCTCCGGGCAGATCGACTGGATGGAGAAGCAGGTCGGCCCGTACCCCTTCGAGACGTACGGCATTCTCAGCGTCGACACCACCACCGGCTTCGAGCTGGAGACCGAGACCCTCTCCCTCTTCGAGCGCCACGTGCTGCTCGCCTCCGAGGCCGACACTGCCCCGGTCATGGTCCACGAGCTGGCCCACCAGTGGTTCGGCGACAGCGTCACCCCCGCCTCCTGGTCCGACGTATGGCTCAACGAGGGCCACGCCACCTGGTACCAGTGGCTGTACGCCGCCGAGAAGTACGGCCTCAAGCTCGAGGACCTGGTCCGCACCGCCTACCGCGGCGACCGCAAGGTCCGCGACGCCGGCGGCCCGCCCGCCGCCCCCCTGCCCCCCGCCGCGAACGACAAGCTCGGCATCTTCCGGCCCAATATCTACGTCAGCGGTGCCCTCGCCCTGTACGCACTCCGCACCGAGATCGGCCCCGCCGCCTTCAAGCGCCTGGAGCGCGCCTGGGTCACCCGCCACCGCGACGGCAACGCCTCGACCAGGGACTTCATCGCCCTCGCCTCCCAGATCAGCGGCCGCGACCTGACCGGCTTCCTGGACGCGTGGCTGTACGGCAAGGACACCCCGCCGATGCCGGGGCACTCCGACTGGAAGAGCGACGGCACGGCCCCCGCCACGAGCAAGCCGCACGGCGTGAGCATCACAAAACATGCGTGACGCGGGGTGAGCGCCCGTGCGACCATCGTGCGAGGGGAATCCTCCGGGCCCGCCCGGTGTTGGAAACCCCAGGACATCTGCCCGCCACCGAGCAAAGGATCCAATGACCTCCTCCACTTCTTCTTCTCCGGAAACCCGTGGCCTTCGGGCCGAAGCCCTGATGGAAGAGGACGCCGCCTGGGGCTACGAGATCGACGGCGAGCGTGACGGCGACCAGTTTGACCGTTCCGACCGTGCGTCGCTCCGCCGAGTCGCGGGACTTTCCACCGAGCTCGAAGACGTCACCGAGGTCGAATACCGTCAGCTTCGCCTGGAGCGGGTCGTCCTGGTCGGCGTCTGGACGGACGGCACCGCGGACGACGCCGAGAACTCGCTGGCCGAGCTCGCGGCCCTCGCCGAGACAGCGGGCGCCCTCGTCCTCGACGGCGTGATCCAGCGCCGCGACAAGCCCGACCCGGCCACGTACATCGGATCCGGCAAGGCGCAGGAGCTCCGGGAGATCGTCCTGGAGTCCGGCGCCGACACCGTGGTCTGCGACGGTGAGCTCAGCCCGGGCCAGCTCATCCACCTGGAAGACGTCGTCAAGGTCAAGGTGGTCGACCGCACCGCCCTGATCCTCGACATCTTCGCCCAGCACGCCAAGAGCCGTGAGGGCAAGGCGCAGGTCTCGCTCGCGCAGATGCAGTACATGCTGCCGAGGCTGCGCGGCTGGGGCCAGTCGCTGTCCCGGCAGATGGGTGGCGGTGGCTCCGGCTCCTCGGGCGGCGGTATGGCCACCCGTGGTCCCGGTGAGACCAAGATCGAGACCGACCGGCGTCGTATTCGCGAGAAGATGGCGAAGATGCGCCGGGAGATCGCGGAGATGAAGACCAGCCGCGACCTCAAGCGCCAGGAGCGCAAGCGCCACAAGGTGCCCTCGGTCGCGATCGCCGGCTACACCAACGCCGGCAAGTCCTCGCTGCTCAACCGGCTCACCGGCGCGGGCGTCCTGGTGGAGAACTCGCTGTTCGCCACCCTCGACCCCACCGTGCGCCGGGCCGAGACGCCCAGCGGGCGGCTCTACACGCTGGCCGACACCGTCGGCTTCGTACGCCATCTGCCGCACCACCTCGTCGAGGCCTTCCGCTCGACGATGGAGGAGGTCGGCGACGCGGACCTCATCCTGCATGTGGTCGACGGCTCGCACCCGGTGCCGGAGGAGCAGCTCGCCGCCGTACGCGAGGTCTTCCGCGATGTCGGCGCGCTGGACGTGCCCGAGATCGTGGTGGTCAACAAGGCGGACGCGGCGGACCCGCTGGTACTGCAGCGCCTGCTGCGCAACGAGAAGCATGCCATCGCGGTCTCCGCGCGCAGCGGCCTGGGCATCCAGGAGCTGCTCGAGCTGATCGACGAGGAACTGCCGCGCCCGGCTGTCACGATCGAGGCGCTCGTCCCGTACACGCACGGCGGACTGGTCGCCCGGGCGCATGCCGACGGCGAGGTGCTCTCCGAGGAGCACACCGGCGAGGGCACGCTGCTCAAGGCGCGGGTCCATGACGAGCTGGCCGCGGACCTGGGGCCGTACGCGCTGGTCGCGCGGCGCTGATCCCGCGTAGTCGTACGACGAAGGCCCGCTCCCTGGATGGGGGGGCGGGCCTTCGCCATCAGCTATGAGGAGCGGACCTTGTCGAAGAGGGACTTGGCCTGGGAGCCGAGATGCGGTCCCGCCAGCCAGGTGTGGGCGTCGGCCGGGCCGATCGAGGTGTTGCTGACCAGCGCAGTCGTGCCGTCCGCCTTCCTGGCGAACCAGCCGCCGCCCGAGGCACCGGCGGTCATGGTGCAGCCCACCCAGTTCATGGTCGGCGAGTCCGAGGTGAGCTTCAGCCGGACCGGGTCGGCGGTGCAGCTGTACTGCTGGTAGCCGTAGCCGTCGAAGGGGGCGGCGGCGGGGTAGCCGTCGGCCCGGAGGCTGTTGATGCCGTCGGCGGTGGGGGCGTTGAACCACACCGGGACGGAGGCGCCGACCGTCTCCTCCAGGGACTTGGTCGAGTCCGGGTTGGTCACCTTCAGCACGGCGAAGTCGTACGGATAGGCGGTGCTGGTCGCCGAGGACTCGCCACCGCCGTCGATCCATTGCTGCGAGGTGCCGGCCTTCTGCGCCCACCAGGTGCCGTACGGGGCGAGCTGCGCCTTGGTGGCGGTCTTCAGTGCGGAGCCGGTCAGGCCCGTGTCGTTGAAGGACGGTACGAAGACGATGTTGCGGTACCAGCCGCCCGAGGCGCCGGCGTGCACGCAGTGCCCGGCGGTCCACACGAGGTTGCTCTTGCCCGGGTGGGCGGGGTCGCGCACGACGGTGGCGGAGCAGACCGCCTGGCCCTCGGGCATGTCGAAGAGCAGCTTGCCGGTCGCGGGGGAGGCGCTGTGGTACGGCGTGGACAGCTGCTTGGCGTTGACCGCCGACGGCTGAGGGTCGGTGGTGCCGCTGTCGGCGCTGGAGACGTCGGACGTGTCCTGGTCCTCGGCCGGGGTCTTGTCGGCGTGGCGCAGGCGGTCCGCGTCCCAGAGGTTCTTGATGATCGGGTTGATGAAGTCGGCCGCGTCCCGCAGCCACTTCTCCTTGTCCCAGTTCTTCCAGCCACCCTTCTTCAGGGCGTCCTTCCACTTGCCGAGGTCCTCGGCACTGGTGGGGAGGGAGGTGGGGAGCTTCAGGCCGCTGGTGCCCGAAGTGGTCGCGGACGGGCTCGGCTTGTCGTCCGCTGTGTTGTCGGACGGCCCGCATGCTGTGGCGGTCACCGCGAGTATTGCGGCGACGGCGGCCGCGGCGACGGCTGGCCGTATGGATGGCATGGGTGGATCCCCCTGTTGTGAACATGACTTCCGCCCGGTGACGGGCAACGCCCAACTATGCCGGTGTGGTTGAGGACGGCCACGGGCGGGTCTGTGGTTCCGTTGTGAGGATCTTGAGCGCAGGCAGTTGCCCGCGAGCGCGGCCGGTCGTTGGAGGTGGCGGGGGGAGCCGCCGCCGATGCCGAGGAGTGAGTGCGTGGCCGCCATTTCGAGCGCGCCGGAGCGACTGCCGGGCCAACTGGCTGGCCCGGCCGACGACTTCGCCGAGGGGGACGGCATCCTGCGGCGCCAGTCGCTGCGCGAGTCCGGGGCCAGGACGTACGCCCGTTCGCTGCCCGTCGTCCCGGTCCGGGCCCGTGGCATGACGGTCGAGGGTGCCGACGGCCGCCGCTATCTCGACTGCCTCTGCGGCGCGGGCACGCTGGCGCTCGGCCACAACCACCCGGTGGTCTTGGAGGCGATCCGCGAAGTCCTCGACTCCGGGGCGCCGTTGCATGTCCTCGACCTCGCCACCCCGGTCAAGGACGCTTTCACCACGGCCCTGTTCGAGACCCTGCCCCGGGAGCTGGCCGAGCACGGACGCGTCCAGTTCTGCGGACCTGCCGGTACGGACGCGGTCGAGGCCGCCATCAAGCTCGTACGTACCGCCACCGGGCGCAGCGGCCTGCTCGCCTTCTCCGGGGCCTACCACGGCATGACCGCCGCCGCCCTGGCCGCCACCGGCGACACGGCGGTGCGGGGCGCGGCGGGCGAGGCCGCCGGCGCGCTGGTGACCCGGCTGCCCTACCCGTACGACTACCGGTGCCCCTTCGGTGTCGGCGGCGACCGGGGCGCGGAGCTGGGCACCCGGCTCACGGCGAATATGCTGGACGACCCCAAGGGCGGCATCCAGCCGCCCGCCGGCATGATCCTCGAGCCGGTCCAGGGCGAGGGCGGGGTCATCGCGGCGCCGGACTCCTGGCTGCGCCGGATGCGGGAGATCACCGCATCCCGCAGCATCCCGCTGATCGCCGACGAGGTGCAGACCGGTGTCGGCCGCACCGGCGCCTTCTGGGCGGTCGAGCACAGCGGCATCGTCCCGGACGTGATGGTGCTGTCCAAGGCCGTCGGCGGCAGCCTCCCGCTCGCCGTCATCGTCTACCGCGAAGAGCTCGACACCTGGCGCCCCGGCGCCCACGCCGGCACCTTCCGAGGCAATCAGCTGGCGATGGCCGCCGGTGCCGCCACCCTCATGTACGTACGCGAGCAGGGCCTCGCCGGTCGCGCCGCTCGGCTCGGCGAAGGGATGCTCGCCCGGCTCCGCGGCCTCGGCGCCCACCACTCCTGCGTCGGTGACGTCCGAGGGCGGGGCCTCATGCTCGGCCTCGAACTCGTCGACACCGCCGGTGAACCCGACGACCACGGCTCGCTGCCCGCCGCCCCCCGCCTCGCGGCCGCCGTCCAACGGGAAGCCCTCCAGCGCGGCCTCATCCTCGAACTCGGCGGTCGGCACTCCGCCGTCATCCGCCTCCTTCCCCCGCTCACCATCACCGACGAACAATCCGAAGCCGTCCTCGACCGCCTCGCCGACGCCATTGCGGCGGCCGAACGCGACACGCGCGAGGGCGCGGCATGACCAGCGCACCACGGCGCGGCTCGGCGGCCTTGAAGCCGCCCCGACTCGCGGCCGCAGGAACGGAGCGAAGCGATGACCGTGCTTCCGGGCACTGACAAACCGGCTGAAGCCGCGGACCAGGCCGCCGTACCGCTGCAGGCGCGGCGCGGGACGGCGACGGACGACCCGCTGGAGCAGGCCGACGCCTATGGCGCAGCCGACGCTGCCGGGGTCGAGGGCCTGCTGCGGTGCTGGGTGCGCGAGACGGGCCTGGCCGAGCCGAGGGACGGCGTGCTGCGGGTGTCGTTCGCGGCCAGCGGGACCGCGCTGCGGGTCAGGGTGCGGCACTGGTCGGCCGTGGGCTACCACCGCTTCGGGACCGCGCGGTTCGAGGCCGGCGGCCCACCCGCGGACGCCGTGACCGTGGCTGCCCTGATCGCGCGGGAGGCGGCGGCCGGGGCCGAGCTGGTCGGGCCGGACGGCGCGGACCTGGTGGGCCGGGTGGTGGACTCCGTACGGCGGACGGCCGTCTTCATCACCGAACGCCGTGCCGCACCCGCGGGCCCCGCGAACACGCACCCCTTCCTCGACGCCGAGCAGGCACTGATCCTGGGCCACCCCCTCCACCCCACGCCCAAGGGCCGCGAAGGCCTCTCCGAGGCGGAGGCCCGCGACTACTCGCCCGAACTGCGCGGCGCCTTTCCCCTTCACTGGCTGGCCGTCGACGGGTCCGCCCTGGCCATGGACTCCGCCTGGACCGAACGCGGCCGCCCGGTCGCCGCGGACCAGCTCCTCGCGGGACTCGCCGGACCGGCCGGGCTCGCCGGCGGCCCGGGCCTGCGCCTGCCTGAGGGCACCGCGCCGCTGCCGATGCACCCGTGGCAGGCCGAGGACATCCGGCATCGCCCCGACGCCCGGGCGCTCTTCGACGCGGGCCTGCTCCACGACCTCGGCCCCGCCGGGGACCCCTGGCACCCCACCTCCTCCGTACGCACCGTCTACCGGCCCGGCGCGCCCGCGATGCTGAAGCTGTCCCTGGGCCTGCGTATCACCAACTCCCGCCGGGAGAACCTCCGCAAGGAGCTGCGCCGGGGGGTCGAGGTGCACCGGCTACTGCGCAGCGGACTCGCCGAGCAGTGGCGCGCGGCGCACCCGGGCTTCGACATCGTGCGCGACCCCGCCTGGCTCGCCGTCAACACCCCCGACGACGGCGAACCGGTCCAGGGCCTGGACGTCGTCCTCCGCCACAATCCCTTCGGCCCCACCGACGACGCCGCCTGCGTCGCAGGGCTGACCTCCCCCCGCCCCTGGCCCGGCGCACCGGACACCGCCCTGCGCTCCCGTCTCGGACAGCTCGTCGCCCACCTCGCCGCCCGCACCCGGCGCCCTGCGGCGGCCGTGGCGGCGGAGTGGTTCCTGCGCTACCTCGAAGCGGTCGTCCAGCCCATCCTGTGGCTCGACGGCGAGGCCGGCATCGCCCTCGAGGCGCACCAGCAGAACACCTTGGTCCTCCTGGACGCCGACGGCTGGCCCCGCGGCGGCCGCTACCGCGACAACCAGGGCTACTACTACCGCGAGAGCCACCGCGAGGCGCTCGACCGCCGCCTCCCGGGCATCGGCTCCGAAAGCGACACCTTCGTCGCCGACGCCGTCGCCGACGAGCGCATCGCCTACTACGTCGGTATCAACAACGTCCTCGGCCTCATCGGCGCCTTCGGCTCCCAGCAGCTCGCCGACGAGCAGGTGCTGATCGCCGCCTTCCGCGGCTTCCTGGCCAAGGCCGCCGCCACCGGACTCTCCGGCCTGCCCGCCCGGCTCCTGGAGGCCCCCGTCCTGCGCTGCAAGGCGAACCTCCTCACCCGGCTGCACGGTATGGACGAGCTTGTCGGCCCGGTCGACACCCAGTCCGTGTACGTCACTATCCCCAACCCCCTTGTGTGAATCGCCCTGACAGGAGGCCGCTGCGATGCCGACCGCCGACGCCGGCCCTGACGACACCCTCGACCTCACGCTGCCGCCCGAGGTCCTCGTCCTCTTCCCCGACGACCCCGATGACCCCGCCGTCGGGCCGGGCCTGCCGACCCGGGTCGACGACCTGCTCGACGGCGTGGCCGACTGGAGCCCGGCCGACACCCCCGCCGGCACCTTCCGGCTCGTACCTGTACGCCCGGAACGCGACCTGCGGATCCTGACCCGCTGGATGAACGACCCGGCCGTGGCCGAATTCTGGGAACTGGACGGCCCGCCCGAGGTCACCGAGAGGCATCTGCGCGCCCAGCTCAACGGCGACGGCCGCAGTGTCCCCTGCCTGGGCGTCCTCGACGACACTCCCATGAGTTACTGGGAGATCTACCGGGCCGACCTCGACCCCGTCGCCCGCTACTACCCGGCCAGGCCGCACGACACCGGCGTCCACCTCCTCGTCGGCGGGGTCGCCGATCGCGCCCGGGGCCTGGGCGCGACGCTCCTGCGAGCCGTCGCCGACCAGATCCTCGACCACCGGCCCGGCTGCGCCCGCGTCATCGCCGAACCCGACCTCCGCAACACCCCCTCTGTCGCCGCCTTCCTCACGGCCGGCTTCCGCCTCTCCGCCGAGATCGAGCTGCCCGCCAAGCGCGCGGCCCTCATGATCCGCGACCGCGTACTACGTCACCTCCTCTGAACATCCTCCGACTGGAGCCAAGAACGTGCTGCACCTTCCCCAGGAACTCGACGAGGAGACCTGGCACCGCGTCGCCCGCCGCTTACTCGCCAAGCTCCTCTCCGAATTCGCCTACGAAGAAGTGCTCGCCCCCGAGCCGGATCCCGCCCACGGCCCTGACGCCTACCGCCTCCCCCTCACCGCCGACCTCACCTACCGCTTCCACGCCGGCCGCGGCGTGTACGGCAGTTGGCGCGTCGACCCCGCCTCGATCACCCCCACCGGCGACCCCTTCCACTTCGTCACCCACGCCCACGACACCGTCCTCGGCATCGACGGCGGCACCCTCGGCCACCTCCTGCGCGAGCTCAGCGCCACCCTCGCCGCCGACGCCCGCCTCGACCGCAGCTGCGCCACCGCCGCCCAGCTGGCCGACCTCGGCTACGCCGCCCTCGAGGGTCACCAGACCGGCCACCCCTGGCTGGTCCTCAACAAGGGCCGGCTCGGCTTCTCCGCCGCCGACGCCGCCCACTGGACCCCCGAGGCCCGCCACCCTCAGCCCCTTCCCTGGATCGCCGCCCGCACCGGCCTGGCCAGCTACCGGGGCACCGCCGGCCTCGAAGACCCCGCCCGGCTCTACGCACGCGAACTCGCCCCGGACACCCTCCGGACCTTCGACGCGGTGCTCAGGGGCCAGGGCCTCGACCCCGCCGACTACCTCTATCTGCCCGTCCACCCCTGGCAGTGGGACGAAATCGTCGTACCACTCTTCACCCCCTCAATCGCGGACAGAAGCATCGTCCCACTGCCCACTGACAATGACCTCCGACTGCCCCAGCAGTCCATCCGCACCTTCCTCAACATCACCCGCCCCGACCGCCTCACCGTCAAGCTCCCGCTCGCCATCCTCAACACCCTCGTCTGGCGCGGCCTGCCCACCGAACGCACCCTCGCCGCCCCCGCCGTCACCGCCTGGGTGCACGGCCTGCGCGACGCCGACCCCTTCCTCCGCGACGAGACCCGGGTCGTCCTGCTCGGCGAAGTTGCCTCCGTAACCGTCGAGCACCCCGTCTACGACCGCCTGCCCTCGGTCCCGTACCAGTACAAGGAGCTCCTCGGCGCGATCTGGCGTGAACCGCTCACCCGCCACCTCGCCCCCGGGGAACGGGCCCGCACCCTGGCCGCCCTGCTCCACACCGACCGTGAGGGCCGCTCCTTCACCGCTGAGCTCGTCGCCCGCTCCGGGCTCGAGCCGCGCGTCTGGCTGCGCCGGCTGTTCGCGGCCCTGCTGCCCCCGCTGCTGCACTTCCTCTACCAGTACGGCACCGTCTTCTCGCCGCACGGCGAGAACGCCATCGTCGTCTTCGACGACCACGACATCCCGGTGCGCCTCGCCGTCAAGGACTTCGTCGACGACGTCAACATCAGCGCCGAACCGCTGCCCGAGCACACCTCGATGCCCGACGACGTACGGGCGGTGCTGCTCACCGAGGAGCCTGCGTTTCTTACGCAGTTCATCCATTCCGGGCTCTTCATCGGGGTGTTCAGATACCTGAGCCCGCTCTGCGAGGAACAACTCGGCGTCCCCGAGCAGGAGTTCTGGGCCCTCGTACGCGACGAGGTCGTCCGCCACCACGAACGCTTCCCGCACCTCAAGGAGCGCTTCGCCGCCTTCGACCTGCTGGTCCCGCGCATCGACCGGCTCTGCCTCAACCGCAACCGCCTCCACCTCGACGGCTACCGTGATCGTTCCGAGCGGCCGCATGCCGCCGTCCACGGCACCGTCGAGAACCCTCTGCACGCTCTGTGACGGCGCACGCGTTGTCAGTGGTGCCCCTTAGTCTGGTGGGCCTATGACGAAGCCCGCCCTTTCCGACCTCCTCCACGCTGCCGTCACCGCGGTCGGCGGCGTGGAGCGCCCTGGCCAGGTCACCATGGCCGAAGCCGTCGAGTCCGCTGTCGACGACGGCTCCCATCTGCTGGTCCAGGCCGGCACCGGCACCGGAAAGTCCCTCGGCTATCTGGTGCCGGCGCTCGCGCACGGCGAGCGCGTGGTGGTCGCCACCGCGACCATCGCCCTGCAGCGTCAGCTCGTCCAGCGCGACCTGCCGCGCACCGTGGAGGCACTGCATCCGCTGCTGCGTCGCGAGCCGCAGTACGCGATGCTCAAAGGCCGCTCGAACTATCTGTGCCTGCACCGGCTCCACGAAGGCGCCCCGGAGGACGAGGGCGACGGCCTCTTCGACCAGTTCGAGGCCGCCGCGCCCACCAGCAAGCTCGGCAAGGACCTGCTGCGGCTGCGCGACTGGTCGGACGAGACCGAGACCGGTGACCGCGACGACCTCACCCCCGGCGTCTCCGACCGCGCCTGGTCCCAGATCTCCGTCACCTCCCGCGAATGCCTGGGCGCCCAGCGCTGCGCGTACGGCGCCGAGTGCTTCGCCGAGGCCGCACGCGAGCGCGCCAAGCTCGCCGACGTCGTCGTCACCAACCACGCCCTGCTGGCCATCGATGCCCTCGAAAGCGCCCCCGTACTGCCCCCGCACGAAGTGCTGATCGTCGACGAGGCCCACGAGCTGGTCTCCCGGGTCACTGGCGTCGCCACCGGCGAGCTCACCCCCGGCCGCGTCAACCGCGCCGTCAAGCTGGCCTCCAAGCTGGTCAACGAGAAGGCTGCCGACGCCCTGCTCAGCGCCTCCGAGGGCTTCGAACGGCTCATGGAGCTGGCGCTCCCCGGCCGCCTCGAAGAAGTCCCCGAGGACCTGACGTACGCCCTCATGGCGCTGCGCGACGCATGCCGCCTGGTGCTCACCTCGCTAGGCGAGACCCGCGACCGCTCCGTCCAGGACGAGGACGCCGTGCGCAAGCTGGCCCGCGCCTCCATCGAGAACGTCCACGAGGTCGCTGAGCGCATCGTCGAGGGCTCCGAATACGACGTGCTCTGGTACGAGCGCCACGACCGCTTCGGCGCGTCACTGCGTGTCGCCCCGCTCAATGTCTCCGGGCTGCTCCGCGAGAAGCTCTTCAACGAGCGCTCCGTCGTCCTCACCTCCGCCACCCTCCGGATCGGCCGCGACTTCAACGGCGTCGCCGCCTCCCTCGGCCTTCCCCCCGAGGGCACGCCGAGCACGGAGGAGGGGGCCGAGGACGTTCTGCAGTGGAAGGGCCTCGACGTCGGCTCGCCCTTCGACTACCGCAAGCAGGGCATCCTCTACGTCGCCAAGCACCTCTCCCAGCCCGGCCGGGACAGCGGCCGCGAGGACATGCTGGATGAGCTGGCCGAGCTGATCGAAGCCGCCGGCGGCCGCACCCTCGGCCTCTTCTCCTCGATGCGCGGCGCCCAGGCGGCCGCCGAGTCACTGCGCGGCCGGCTCGACCACCCCATCCTGCTCCAGGGTGAGGAGACCCTCGGCGAGCTGATCCGCCGCTTCGCCGACGACGCCCGTACCTGCCTCTTCGGCACCCTCTCCCTCTGGCAGGGCGTGGACGTACCGGGCGTGAACTGCCAGTTGGTCGTCATGGACCGGATCCCCTTTCCCCGCCCCGACGATCCGCTGATGAGCGCCCGCCAGCGCGATGTCGAGCAGCGCGGCGGCAATGGCTTTATGGCTGTCGCCGCCACCCACGCCGCCCTCCTGATGGCCCAGGGCGCCGGCCGCCTCATCCGCGCCACCGGCGACCGCGGCGTCGTCGCTGTCCTCGACCCCCGCCTCGCCAACGCCCGTTACGGCAGCTTCCTGCGCAGCACCATGCCCGACCTCTGGTACACCACCGATCGGAACGTCGTACGGAAGTCCCTGGCCGCGATCGACGCGGCAGCAATGACGGACACGGAGTAACCACCACCATCAATTGAGAACCCCAAGGGCGAGCAACCCCTGCCGCGACAGCGGCGGCGCCTAGCCGCAAAAGTAGGCCCCGGAACCGGCGCAGTGGTTCCGGGGCCCGGTACTAGGGCGGGGTCGTGGTCAGACCCGGCGCAGCACGGCCACCACCTTGCCGAGGATGGTCGCCTCGTCGCCGGGGATGGGCTGGTAGGCGGCGTTGTGCGGCATCAGCCACACATGGCCGTCCTCGCGCTTGAACCGCTTGACGGTGGCTTCGCCGTCGAGCATGGCTGCAACGATGTCGCCGTTCTCGGCGACCGGCTGACGGCGCACGGTGACCCAGTCGCCGTCCACGATGGCCGCCTCGGTCATCGAGTCACCGACGACCTTGAGCACGAACAGCTCGCCGTCGCCGACCAGCTGACGCGGCAGCGGGAAGACGTCCTCCACCGATTCCTCGGCCAGGATCGGGCCACCGGCCGCGATCCGGCCGACCAGCGGCACGTACGACGCCGAGGGTTTGCCGGCGGTGTCGGTGGGCTGCACCGACGTCGAGTCCGATCCGCGCACTTCGTAGGCGCGCGGGCGGTGCGGGTCCCGGCGAAGGAATCCCTTCCGCTCCAGGGCCATCAGCTGGTGAGCCACCGACGAGGTGCTGGAGAGCCCGACCGCCTGCCCGATCTCGCGCATGGACGGCGGGTAGCCGCGGCGCTGGACAGAATCCCGGATCACCTCGATGACCCGGCGCTGTCGGTCGGTCAGTCCGGAGCTGTCCGCCCGGATTCCCGGAGGTCGGCCGGGAAGCGAGCGTGCGGGCTTGGGCGTGTCGTCAGTCATCGCGTCCATCGGGCGTAGCCGGTCCTGGGAGCGGTCCTGGGCGGTCAGTGTGGCGCTGCTTGCGGTGGTGGTCACGGCGGCCCCTCTCGAGTGTTCTCCCTAGTACGACAACGGTAGTTGCTTTCGAAAGGTTGCGCCAAACACACGTTCGAGTGAATTTGTGCAGATCGGCTGACGCGATCAAGGTATTGGGTGTATAGATCGAAAGTAGATTCGATTAATCACGGATGTCCATCGCTCCGCCGCGAAGTGGCCACTATGAGCGCACCGTGACGCCAGGTGTACCCAGTGTGTCAGCCCCGCCCCGCCTCACGCGTCGGGCGCACCTTCGCGTAGGCTCCCGCCGGTCGGCGCGCCGCGACACGCGGTTCCTGGCATTGGGCATCGAGCCACCAGATCTAGTGGTTACATACATGTCGCTCACCCACAAGTAGTGGTTCGGGGTCTCATCGGCCTGCGGAATCGCCTATGCTTGTGACAGCTTCGCGGGGCCCGGAAAGGGCTCTGCGGGCATTGTTGCCGTGCGCTCACCGAGGGTGAGAAGGGAGAAGGAGTCACATGCACTGCCCCTTCTGCAGGCACCCGGACAGCCGCGTCGTCGACAGCCGGACCACCGATGACGGCACCTCGATCCGCCGCCGCCGGCAGTGTCCCGACTGCGGTCGCCGCTTCACCACCGTGGAGACGGCCTCGCTGATGGTCATCAAGCGCAGCGGGGTCACCGAACCCTTCAGCCGTAACAAGGTCATCGCCGGCGTCCGCAAGGCCTGCCAGGGCCGCCCCGTCACCGAGGACGCACTCGCCCAGCTGGGGCAGCGCGTCGAGGAGGCGGTGCGCGCGACCGGCAGCGCCGAGCTGACCACCCACGACGTCGGACTCGCGATACTCGGCCCGCTGCAGGACCTCGACCTGGTCGCTTATCTGCGCTTCGCCTCGGTCTACCGCGCCTTCGACTCGCTGGACGACTTCGAGGCGGCCGTTGCGGAGCTGCGCCGTGAGCAGCGGCCAACGGACGACACCCCAGGGCCCGACGAGGACATGGACGTCCCCGCTCCCGCCCACGCCGCCGACTGACCGGCGGCGGGCAACCAGAGATTTGCCGGGGCACCTGGGGGTGCTCCGGCGGCAGACAACACCGTGCAGCGGGGAAGACCGCGGCGGTTCAAGGCGTTTTGCCTGTATTGGGAGGCGGCACATGACAGAGACGACGAGCGGCCCGGCACGAGGTTCCCGCGTCAAGGCCGGCAAGGCGGCTGCGGCGAACAAGGGCCTGCGCATCGAGCGAATCCACACCACTCCGGGGACGCACCCCTACGACGAGGTGGTCTGGGAGCGGCGGGACGTCGTCATGACCAACTGGCGCGACGGCTCGATCAACTTCGAGCAGCGTGGCGTCGAGTTCCCCGACTTCTGGTCGGTGAACGCGGTCAACATCGTCACCAGCAAGTACTTCCGCGGCGCCGTCGGCTCCCCGCAGCGCGAGAGCAGCCTCCGGCAGCTCATCGACCGCGTGGTCAAGACCTACCGCAAGGCCGGTGAGGACAACGGCTACTTCGCGTCCCCCGCCGACGCCGAGATCTTCGACCACGAGCTGGCGTACGCCCTCCTCCACCAGGTCTTCAGCTTCAACTCGCCGGTCTGGTTCAACGTCGGCACCGCCCAGCCCCAGCAGGTCTCCGCCTGCTTCATCCTCTCCGTCGACGACTCCATGGAGTCGATCCTCGACTGGTACAAGGAAGAGGGGATGATCTTCAAGGGCGGCTCCGGCGCCGGCCTGAACCTCTCCCGTATCCGCTCCTCCAAGGAGCTGCTCTCCTCCGGCGGCAACGCCTCCGGCCCGGTCTCCTTCATGCGCGGCGCCGACGCCTCCGCAGGAACGATCAAGTCGGGCGGCGCCACCCGCCGCGCCGCCAAAATGGTCGTCCTGGACGTCGACCACCCGGACGTCGAGGCCTTCATCGAGACCAAGGTGAAGGAGGAGGAGAAGATCCGTGCCCTGCGCGACGCGGGCTTCGACATGGACCTGGGCGGCGACGACATCACGTCCGTCCAGTACCAGAACGCCAACAACTCGGTCCGCGTCAACGACGAGTTCATGAAGGCGTACGAAAAGGACTCGAAGTTCGGCCTGCGCGCCCGCATGACCGGTGAGGTCATCGAGGAGGTCGACGCCAGGGGCCTGTTCCGTCGGCTGGCCGAGGCCGCCTGGGCCTGCGCCGACCCGGGCATCCAGTACGACGACACGATCAACCACTGGCACACCTCGCCGGAGACCGGCCGCATCACCGCGTCCAACCCCTGCAGCGAGTACATGCACCTGGACAACTCGTCCTGCAACCTCGCCTCACTCAACCTGATGAAGTTCCTCGACGACGACGGCCAGGGCAACCAGCGCTTCGACGCCGTGCGCTTCGCCAAGGTCGTCGAGCTGGTCATCACCGCGATGGACATCTCCATCTGCTTCGCCGACTTCCCCACCGAGAAGATCGGCGAGACCACCCGCGCCTTCCGCCAGCTCGGCATCGGCTACGCCAACCTCGGCGCCCTGCTGATGGCCACCGGCCACGCCTACGACTCCGACGGCGGCCGCTCCCTCGCCGGTGCCATCACCTCCCTGATGACCGGTACCTCGTACAAGCGCTCCGCCGAGCTCGCCGCCGTCGTCGGCGCGTACGACGGCTACGCCCGCAACGCCGACGCCCACAAGCGCGTCATGAAGCAGCACTCGGACGCCAACGGCACCGCCAAGCGCATGGACGACCTGGACACCCCGGTGTGGGCCGCCGCCACGGAGGCCTGGCAGGACGTGCTGCGCCTCGGCGAGAAGAACGGTTTCCGTAACGCCCAGGCGTCCGTCCTCGCGCCCACCGGCACCATCGGCCTGATGATGGACTGCGACACCACGGGCGTCGAGCCGGACCTGGCCCTGGTCAAGTTCAAGAAGCTCGTCGGCGGCGGCTCCATGCAGATCGTCAACGGCACGGTCCCGCAGGCCCTGACCCGCCTCGGCTACCAGCAGGAGCAGGTCGAGGCGATCGTCGCCCACATCGCCGAGCACGGCAATGTCATCGACGCCCCCGGCCTCAAGCACGAGCACTACGAGGTCTTCGACTGCGCCATGGGCGAGCGCGCGATCTCCGCCATGGGCCACGTGCGCATGATGGCCGCGGCCCAGCCGTTCCTGTCCGGCGCGATCTCCAAGACCGTGAACCTGCCGGAATCGGCCACCGTCGAGGAGGTCGAGGAGGTCTACTACGAGGGCTGGAAGCTCGGCCTGAAGGCGCTCGCGATCTACCGCGACAACTGCAAGGTCGGCCAGCCGCTCTCCGCGAAGAAGAAGGAGGCGGCCAAGGCCGAGGAGCCCGCCCCCGTGGCGGCCGCGGTCGAGAAGGTCGTCGAGTACCGCCCGGTCCGCAAGCGTCTCCCCAAGGGCCGTCCCGGCCTGACCACCTCCTTCACGGTGGGCGGCGCGGAGGGCTACATGACCGCCAACTCCTACCCGGACGACGGTCTCGGTGAGGTCTTCCTCAAGATGTCCAAGCAGGGCTCGACCCTCGCGGGCATGATGGACGCCTTCTCCATCGCCGTCTCGGTCGGTCTGCAGTACGGCGTCCCCCTGGAGACGTACGTCTCGAAGTTCACCAACATGCGCTTCGAGCCGGCCGGTCTGACCGACGACCCGGACGTGCGGATGGCCCAGTCGATCGTCGACTACATCTTCCGCCGCCTGGCGCTGGACTTCCTGCCCTTCGAGACCCGCTCCGCCCTCGGCATCCACTCCGCCGGCGAGCGTCAGCGCCACCTCGACACGGGTTCGTACGAGCCCTCCGCCGAGGACGTCGACGTCGAGGGGCTCGCCCAGTCCGCGCCCCGCCAGGCCGAGGCCCCCAAGCCGGCCCCGGTCGCACCCAAGCCGGTCGCCGCGGTGCCCGCGCCGAAGGCCGCGCACAACTCCACGGAGCTCATGGAGATCCAGCTCGGCCTCAACGCCGACGCGCCGCTGTGCTTCTCGTGCGGCACCAAGATGCGCCGCGCAGGCAGCTGCTACCTGTGCGAGGGCTGCGGCTCCACCAGCGGTTGCAGCTGACCGCTGAGCTGAACTGAAGGGGCGCCGGCCTTGGGTCGGCGCCCCTTTCGTCCTTTCAGTACGACTGCAGCTCGACGAGCGTGCCGTCCGGCGTGCGCAGGTGTGCGGTGCGCAGGCCAGGGCCCCAGTCGGGGCGGTCCTGGGGCTCGGCGAGGACGTCGGCGCCGTGGGTCGCGAGCAGGCGGGCGGCGGCGTCGACGTCGGCCACGCGGAAGACGAGCATGGCGCCGTCCTGAGCGGCGGCTCGCGCGGGGAGGACGTCGGTGCCGATGGTCATCGCGATGTTCCGGCGGGTGTAGAGGACGAGGACGGCCTCGCCGTTCAGGTCCCAGTTGGCGTATCCGGCCTCGGGCAGGACCTTGACCGGATCGATGGAGAGAAGGTCGCGCAGCGCGGCCGTCCAGAAGCGGGCTGCGGACTCGAAGTCGTCGACGAGCAGGCGTGGATACAGGGCGTCCATGGAGTGGATCGTATTCCTTTACCCGGAAGGGGAGTTGACGGGTCCTCCGGGGCGGAAGGACTGCTGGTGGGCCATAGGATGGCGCGGTGCTGGTGAAGTGGATTCGCTGCGGCGTCATCGACCGGGCGGGGTTCGAACGAGGGCAGCGGAAGTGGGCGGGGCTGCTGGGTGAGCCGGGGTTCCGGGGACAGGGCGGCGGGTGGAGCCGGGGACAGCCCGGAGTGGCTCATCTGTTCTCCATCTGGGACACGCGGGCCTACCACGACGCCTTCATGGCGGGCTCCCACGACCGGCTCGCCGCCGCGCAGGAAGGGACGTACGAGAGCCTGGGCGTGAAGCTCTTCGAGCACCGGCTGGATGTGAAGGTCGGCTTCCGGGCGCGCTTCGCCGACACCGACGTGCTGCGTTTGATGCACTGCAAGGTGCGGCCGGACCGGACTGAGCACTTCACGCTCATGCAGGAGAAGGTGTGGAATCCGGCGATGGCGGGGTCGCCGGGGATGTTGCGCGGGGTCTTCGCGCAGGGGCCCGACGGCGACTTTCTCGTGCTGTCGATGTGGGACACGGCCACCGAGCGCGCCAAGTACCGGGAAGGACCGGTGGCGCGGCTGTCGGAACGGGCCGATCTGGAGGCGGATGTGCTGGCCGTGGCAGGCGACGTGGTGGACGTCGTGCAGGTCTGGACGGTGTGACGCGCGGTCCCGGCGTGGCCCTGAGCGGGCTGGGTAGCCGGATGTCACAACCGCGGCGGCTGTCCGGTCATCCCTGAGAGATCGGCGATCGGCGATCGGCGATCGGCGGGAAGGGATAGGAACGTCATGACCATGGTCAGCGAGACGATTCTGGTGACCGGCGGCAGTGGTGTGCTGGGGGCCGCGGTGGTGCGAAGGCTGCTAGACACGGGGCGGCCGGTGCGGGTGCTGAGCCGCCGGCCGCAGCGGGCGGCGAACACCCCCGAGAAGGCCGAGTGGGCGGTCGGTGACCTGGCGACGGGGGCCGGTCTTGCCGAGGCGCTCGACGGGGTCGGTGTGGTGGTGAACTGCGCCAGCGACACCAAGGGCGCCGGGAAGACCGATGAGACGGCCACCCGTCACCTGGTCGAGGCGGCCCAGGCGGCCGGTTCGCCGCATGTGGTCCATGTGTCGATCGTGGGGATCGACCTGGTGCCGGTCGGCTACTACAAGGCGAAGCTGGCGGCGGAACGGCTGCTCCAGACCTCGGGCCTGCCGTACACGGTCCTGCGGGCCACGCAGTTCCACGACCTGGTGCTGGCGGGGGTCCAGCAGCTCGCCCGGCTGCCCGTCGTACCGGTGCCCTCGGGGGCGCTCGTCCAGTCGGTCGAGGTCGGGGAGGTCGCTGACCGGCTCGCGGAACTGGCGCTGGGGGAGCCGGTCGGCCGGGCCCCGGACCTCGGCGGCCCGAAGGTGTGGAGCGGAGCGGACTTGGTGCGGGCGGTTCTACGGGCCTCGGGTCGGCGCCGCTCTGTGTTGCCGCTTCCGCTGCCGGGCAAGGCGATGAAGGCGCTGCGGGCCGGCGGGCTGCTGGTGCGCGAGGGCGGTTCGGTCGGGCGGCGCGGCTTCGACGACTTCCTGGCTGCCGCGCCGCTCGGGGATCGTACGTACGGAGCGGCGCAGGCCGGTGACCGGGCAGCTTTGAAGGGAATGCTGACCGGGCAGGTCAGTGAGCGGGGCTGAGCAGCTTGCGCAGCGCGGCGGTGATCTGCCGCGCCAGGCCGGCGTCGACGGGGGCGTGATGGCTGAGCAGCCGATACCACATGGTGCCGAAGGCGAAGTCGACGGCGAGGTCGAGCGACACCTCGGCGTCGCTGAGGTCGCCGCGCTCCACGCCGCGGGCGAGTATCTCGCGCAGGGCGTGTCGGCGGGGGCCGATGACGGTGCCCTGGAGGCGGGCCGAGAGCCCGGGGTCGTGCTGGGCCTCGGCCATCAGGCCGATGAGTGCCTTGCCGGTGAGCTGGTGGGTGATGGTGAAGGTGGCTTCGAGGAGGCTCTGGACATCGCGCAGCGTGTCGCCGGTGTCGGGGTCGAGCCGGACGGCTTCGCGCAGGACGAGGTCGCGGAGGGCGTCCAGGAGGACGGCCTCCTTTGTGGGCCACCAGCGGTAGACGGTCTGCCGGCCTACCCCGGCGGTCTCGGCGATGGCCTTGACGGTCAGGGCCTGGAAGCCGTCGCGCTGGCACAACTCGAGCGCCGCGTCGAGCACGGCGCGCCGCGCCGTCTCGCTCCGGGGTCTGCCGCGGGGGGTCGCCGCTTCTGTCATGGGATCACCTTACAGGCTTTACAGGACACGGTGCCTCGATTATATTTTAACGAGTCACCGTGTCTTGTAATGGGAGTGGGGCAGGAAATGAGTGAGCGGGTCGTGGTCATCGGCGGCACCTCGGGCATCGGGCTCGCCGTCGCCGAGCGACAAATGAAGGAAGGGCGCGAGGTCGTCGTCACGGGTCGGGACGCCGGACGACTGCAGGCAGCGCTGGAGAAGCTGGGCGAGGGCGCCTCGGGAGCCGCGGTGGACGCCCGCGACGAGGAGGCTATGCGTGCCTTCTTCGCCGGTCTGGGCCGGGTGGATCACGTGGTCCTGGCGGCCACCGGGGCGACGGCGGCCGGACCCTTCCGGTCGATACCGGCCGGGGCGCTCCGGGAGGCCGCCGAGGGCAAGCTGGTCGCGCAGACGATCGCGGCCCAGGCCGCCCTCGAGGTGCTCCGGCTCGACGGATCGCTGACCTTCGTCACGGCGGGCTCGGCCGGGGCCGCCATCCCGGGCACGGCCGGCCTCGCCGCAGTCAACGCGGCCGTCGAGGCTATGGTGCCAGTGCTGGCCGTTGAGCTCGCCCCCGCGCGGGTCAACGCGGTGTCGCCGGGCATCATCGACACGCCGTGGTGGGACTGGCTGGACGCCGACGCCCGGCAGCAGACCTTCGACGCCTACGCCAAGTCGGCTCCCGCCGGGCGGGTCGGCCATGCCGAGGACATAGCCGATACCATCGCCTATCTGATCGGCGCCGGCTTCACGACAGGCGTCGTGCTCTCCGTGGATGGCGGCTCGCGACTGCGCCCGTCGACGCTGTGATGGCGCACGACGGGCGGACCGTGCTGGTCACCGGCTCCACCGACGGCCTCGGTCGGTGGCTCGCGGTGCGCCTTGCGGGCCGACCGCCAGGCGTACGATCCCGTCGCCCGCCGCCGACTTCGGGAACTGTCCGAAGGGCTTGTCGCACGCTCCCTCGGCGCGCGCAAGCCGTGAGGAAGGGGGTGCCGGCGCGCCTGCGCCAGAACGGCCACCTAAAGTGAAGTCATGGCACGACCCCGCCGCATTGTGCTTATCCGGCACGGAGAGTCCCAGGGCAACGCCGACGACACGATCTATGAACGGGTCCCGGATCACGCCCTGCTGCTCACCGCCGCCGGCGAGCGACAGGCACAGGAGGCGGGCGTCCGGCTCAGGGAGTTGTTCGGCGGCGAGCGGGTGCAGGCTTTCGTCTCGCCCTACCGGCGGACCCATGAGACCTTCCACCTGCTGGGGCTGGATCCGCGTCTCACCCGGGCCAAGGAGGAGCCGCGCCTGCGCGAGCAGGACTGGGGCAACTACCAGGACGCGGAGGACGTCCAGCGGCAGCGCACGGCCCGGGACGCGTACGGACACTTCTTCTACCGATTCGCACAGGGTGAGTCGGGAGCGGATGTCTACGACCGGGTCGGGGCCTTCCTGGAAACGCTGTACCGGGCCTTCGACAACGCCGACTTCCCGCCGAATGTGCTGATGGTGACCCACGGGCTCACAATGCGGCTGTTCTGCATGCGCTGGTTTCACTGGACGGTCGACGAGTTCGAGTGCCTGTCCAACCCGGGCAACGGCGAGACCCGCATCCTGCTGCTCGGGCCCGACGGCAAGTACCGACTCGACCAGCCCTTCGACCGGTGGCGTACGGCGGAGTCCGATCTGTCGCGGTATCACGGGTAAGTCCGCAGGTGAGTTTGAGCACAGGGTGATTGACCCTGATGACACGTGATGTCAGAGTTTCCGGCGCGATGACCCCTGACTCCCGACATAACGAACGCCTCTCGCGCGCGCTCTCGAGCCTGCGCGGACTGGCCCTGGGCGATGCCCTCGGTTCGCAGTTCTTCGTACCTGCCAACTACCCGGCCCTGCAGAGCGGCACGTTGCCTCCGGGCGGCTGGCAGTGGACCGACGACACCGAGATGGCGTGTTCGGTGGTGGCGGTCGTGGGCAGCCACGGCGCGATCGACCAGGACGCGCTCGCTGCCTCCTTCGCGCAGCGCCATGACTTCGACCGCGGATACGGACCGGCGGTGAACCGGATGCTGCGGCTGATCCGCCAGGAGGGCGCGGACTGGCGCACGCTGGCCTCGGAGATGTTCAACGGGCAGGGCTCCTGGGGCAATGGCGCGGCCATGCGGGTCGCGCCGCTCGGCGCCTGGTACGCCGGTGAGCCGGAGATGGCGGCGGAGCAGGCCGAGCTGTCGGCCTACACCACGCACCAGCACCGCGAAGGCGTGGTCGGGGCCGTGGCCGTCGCCGCTGCGGCCGCGCTCGTGGCAGACGCGGACGGCCCCAAGGACCCGGGGACACTCCTCGAAGGGGTCATCGGCCTCGTACCGCGCAGCGCCGTGCAGGCGGGGCTGCGGCGCGCCCGCGACATGCTCGACTACGCGGACGTGGCGACCGTCGCCGCGGTGCTCGGCTGCGGTCGGCGCACCAGCGCGCATGACACGGTGCCCTTCGCGCTGTGGGTGGCGGCACGCCATCTGGGCGAGTACGAGAAGGCGTTCTGGGCCACGGCCCGGGCCGGCGGCGATGTCGACACCACCTGCGCCATAGTCGGCGGCATCGTGGCCGCCCACCCGGACGGCGCGCCGCCTGCCGATTGGCTGGAGCGGAGCGAGGCCCTGCCGGAGTGGGTCCCCGCCGTCTGAGAGGGCCGAGGCGGCGCCAAAACCTGTCCTGTGTCACGAGCGCGTCACAGGCCTGCGCCGGTAGCGCACCTGGGGGCGAGCTGCGCTGAGCCGGGCGTAGCGTGTCGGCCACGCCGTCGGCTGATCTTGACCGGCGCGCGCCGACAGTCGCCGGTTCTGCCCGCGCCCATGTGCCGTGGCCGGGGCCGGCTGGGAGGGGGCTCCATGTCTGACACACCGTCCGATGCTGTGCAACGGCCGCAACCGCGCCTGCCCGCCTATGGAGGGCCGCAGCAGCCGCGCCCGGCGTGGCCAGGAGCGCCGGCGCCGCCACCGCCGCCGCAGTGGGTCATCGCGAGCCGTTCCAAGGCGCCCGCCGTGATTCGGGCGGGGGCGCTGTGGGCGGTGCTGGCGACCGGCGTCCTGGCCGCCCTTCTGCTCGACGGGGGAGTGGGCCTGAACCTGCTGCTCGTAGCCGCTCCGGCCGCCGTGGGCGGCGCGGTGGCGGCCCGCGCCGCAGGCCGCAGGCCCCGCCCGTGGACCCTGGTGTGGGCTGCCGCAGGCGTTGCCCTGCTTGCCGTGCCCGCCCTGCGGGACGCGGGCTGGCCCGCCTTCCTCGCCATCGTCGCCGCTCTCGCGCTCGGCTCGCTCGCCCTGCACGGCGGCCGCACTTGGCCCGGTGTGCTGTTCGGCAGCGTCGGTGTGTGGGGCGAGGTCGTCTCCGGTCTCGCCTGGGGTCTGCAGGGGATGCGGGAGCGTACCAGCGGCAGCCGCGACCGCTGGTGGCCGGTGGTCAGGGCGGTTGCGGTGGCGGTGGTCCTGCTCGTGGTCTTCGGCGCCCTCTTCGCGGGGGCCGACGCCGCCTTCGCCGATCTTCTGGGGAATCTCACCCCGGACGTGTCGGTCGGCGACAGCCCGCTGCACTTCCTGTTCTTCGTCCTCGGTTTGCTGGGTGCCCTGACGGTCGCGCGCACTGCGGCCTCACCCCGCCGCTGGGACCGGATCGAGGTCAAGCCAGGCCGCGCTCGCAGCCGACTGGAGTGGACGCTTCCGCTTGTCGTCCTCGCCGCGCTCTTCGCTCTCTTCAACGCCGTCCAGCTCACCGTGCTGTTCGGGGGCTACGACAAGGTGCTCGCCGAGACTGGCCAGACCTATGCGCAGTACGCCCGGCAGGGCTTCTGGCAGCTGCTCACCGTCACTCTCCTCACCGTCCTGGTGATCGCCCTCGCCCTGCGCTGGGCCCCGCGCGGCACCGATCGCGACCGGCTGCTCGTACGGTCCGTGCTCGGCGCGATCTGCCTGCTCACCCTGGTCGTGGTCGCCTCGGCGCTGCGCCGCATGGAGCTCTACGTCAACGCCTACGGGCTGACCCGGCTGCGTATCTCGGTGGCGGGGATGGAACTGTGGCTCGGCCTGGTCATTGTGCTGATCATGGCGGCCGGGATTCTGGGCAACCGCTGGCTGCCCCGCGCGATCGTGGCCAGTGCGGCCGTTGGCATTCTGGCCTTCGGCCTCATCTCGCCCGACGGGCTGATCGCGGACCAGCAGGTCACCCGTTACGAGAACACCGGGAAGATCGACCTGGGGTATCTGCGCGGTCTGTCCGCCGACGCCGTGCCCGCTCTGGACCGGCTGCCCGAGCCCGAGCGCTCCTGCGCCCTGGGGGAGATCGAGGGCGGGCTGCACGACGGCGAGGCCTGGTACGCCACCAGTCTTGGCGAGGCCCGGGCCCGTATGATCCTGGCCGACCGGCCGCTTGCGGCCGGGGATCCGTGCCAGGAGGCCGGCTTCGTCACCTTCCGCGAATGACATATCGCGGATGAGATGAGGCGCCCGGCGCCGCCGCCCTGACCTCCCCCGGGCTGGGCGGTGGCGCCGGGCGCCCCCCGACCTTCCCCGTCCGCCGCCGGGTCCTCAGCCCGCCGCAGCGCCGGCCGTGCCGCTCAGCGCCTCCAGGTCGCTCTTGCGCACCCGGATCACGAACACCGCCGTGAACAGGGCCAGCGCGACCAGTGCGACGGCCGCTATGAACGCGGTTGAGATGCCGTGGGCCAGCACCTCGTGGCCCCATGGCGCCGGAAGGGTCTGCGTCTTTTCGAACGCGGTCTTCTGCGCAGGCGTGGCGCGGGCGAGGAAGTCGGGCAGTTGCTTGGTGGCCTCGCTACGGCTGGCCGTACCGAAGACCGTCACCAGGATCGAGAGCCCCAGCGAACCACCCACCTGCTGGGTAGCGTTGAGCAGCCCGGAAGCGGCGCCCGCCTCGTGCTGCGCGACGCCGGAGACGGCGGTGAGGGTGAGCGTGACGAAGTTCAGACCCATGCCGAAGCCGAAGAGGAGCATCGGCCCGAGGACCCCGCTCACGTAGTCGCTGCCCGGATCGATCTGGGTCTGCCAGGCCATACCGATGCCGGTGAAAATCGCGCCGGTGACCAGGAACGGCTTGGGCCCGAGCACCGGCAGGAAGCGGGTGGACAGACCCGCTCCGACGATGATGGCGACGGTGACCGGCAGGAAGGCGAAGCCGGAGGCGATCGCGCTGTAGCCCAGCACGTTCTGCACGAAGAGGACAATGAAATAGAACATCCCGAACATCGCCGCGGCGAGGCTCAGCATGATCACATATGTCCCCGAGCGGTTGCGGTCCGCGAACATCCTCAGCGGGGTGATCGGCTCCCGGGCCCGCCGCTCGACCAGGACGAACGAGACCAGCAAGACCACCGCGGCGGCGAAGGCCGTGACAGTCAGCCCGTCCCGCCAGCCCTTGTCGGCGGCGCGGATGAATCCGTAGACCATCGAGGCCATGCCACCGGTGGAGGTGATCGCTCCGGCGATGTCGAAGCGGCCCGGATGCTTTCGCGACTCGTTGATGAAGATCGGCGAAAGGAAGGCGATGAGGAGACCGATGGGGACGTTGACAAAGAACACCCAGCGCCAGCTGAGCCACTCGGTGAGCATGCCGCCTGCCAGCAGGCCGACCGCGCCGCCACCGGCCGAGACGGCCGCGAAGACGCCGAAGGCCCGGTTGCGCTCGGGGCCTTCGGGGAAGGTGCTGGTGATCAGAGCGAGCGACGTGGGGGAGCAGATCGCCCCGCCGATGCCCTGCAGGGAGCGGGCGGCGAGCAGCTGCCACGGCTCCTGGGCGAAGCCTCCGAGGAGGGAGGCGAGGGAGAACAGCAGGATGCCGAAGATGAACACCCTCCGCCGGCCCAGGATGTCCCCGGCCCGTCCACCGAGCAGCAGCAGGCCGCCGAAGGTCAGCGTGTACGCGTTGAGCACCCAGGACAGGTCGGTGGTCGAGAACGACAGCGCTGTCTGGATATGCGGTAGAGCGATGTTGACGATGGTGGCGTCCAGCACGACCATCAGCTGGCAGGCGGCGATGACAGCGAGGGCGATCCCCGGACGTCCGTCCCGCCACCGGCACCAGGCTTTCGTGGAGTGGTACTCAATTGCGAAGTCGTCACGAGGGTCCCCCAACAACAGTGACTTAGTGAACGGTGGCGTTCACTCTGCACGAGACTATGGGAGCAAGCGTAGTGAACGCAAGCGTTCACTAGAATTGGTTTTTGGAGGTGCCATGATCATGCGGCAGGAAGCCGACGGACCCGCGAAGCCGGCAGTTCTGCGCCGTCGCGGGTCGGTGCTCGAACGGGCGATTCTCGATGCCGCATTGGAGCAGCTCAGCACCGTCGGCTGGGCCGGACTGACCATGGAGGGGGTTGCCGCCGGCGCCCAGACCGGCAAGGCCGCCGTCTACCGCCGCTGGCCCTCGAAGCAGACACTGGTCGCCGACGCGCTGAACTTGTCGATCCCCGAGGTGGGCGAGGTGCCTGACCTGGGCAGCCTGCGAGAGGACCTGCTCAGCCTCGCCGTTCGGATGCGCGACGCCATGTACTCGCCAGGCGGCCTCGCGCTGCGCTCGGTGCTCGACGAATGCGACACCGACGCGGCGCATCTCTTCCACGAGATGATCCTGCGGCGCGTGGTCGAGCCGGCGCAGCAGCTCATCAAGGCCGTCGTACGACGCGGGATCGAGCGAGGCGAGGTGCGTGCGGACGCCACCGGTGACATCGTCGCGGACGTGGTCCCCGCACTGATGATGTACCGGGCCAAGCTCGGTGGCCGGGAGATCGACGAGGCGGACCTGGTCGAGGCCGTCGACCAGGTGATGGTGCCGCTGCTGCGGCCCTGAAGGCTCCGGGGGCGCGGTCCACGCTCTGTGCTTAAGGTCACGAGTAGGGCTGTTCGCGCGTGCCCGCAGGCGGTGCGGGCATGCGCCGGCGGTACCCGTACCCCTCCGGAGGAGACCATGCCTGAGCTGTTCATCGGGGGTCGCTGGACGGCCGCCGTCGACGGGGGCTCGCGCGAGATCCGGTGTCCCGCGGACGGCACCCTCGTGGGCACCGTCGACGAGGCCGGGGCCAAGGACGCCTCGGCCGCGATCGCCGCCGCGCGTGACGCCTTCGATCACGGCCCCTGGCCGCACACCCCGGCGGCTGAACGGGCCGGGCTGCTTCTGCGCGTGGCCGGCCTCATCGAGCGGGACAAGGCGGCACTGGCCCGGGCCGAATCACTCGATACGGGTAAGCGACTGGTGGAGTCCGAGTACGACATGGACGACATCGCCAACTGCTTCCGCTACTTCGGCAACCTGGTCGCCGCAGGAAGCACCGGCCGGGTGGTGGACACCGGCAACCCGGCGGTGGACAGCCGCGTCGTCCACGAACCAGTCGGCGTCTGCGCCTTGATCACCCCGTGGAACTACCCGCTGCTGCAGACCGCCTGGAAAGTCGCCCCGGCCATCGGCGCGGGCAACACCTTCATACTCAAGCCCAGTGAGCTCACTCCGCACACCGCCATCCACTTGATGCGGCTGCTCCAGGAGGCTGGCCTGCCCGACGGCGTCGCCAACCTCGTGCTCGGAGCCGGACCGATGGCCGGGGCCCCGCTGTCCGAGGACGAGCGCGTCGACATGGTCTCCTTCACCGGCGGGCTGGTTACCGGCCGGCGGATCATGGCCGCGGCCGCGCCGACCGTGAAGAAGGTCGCCCTTGAGCTTGGTGGCAAGAACCCCGACATCGTCTTCGCCGACGCCGACTTCGACACCGCTGTCGACTACGCCCTCATGGCGGTCTTCCTGCACTCCGGCCAGGTCTGCTCGGCCGGCGCCCGGCTGCTCGTACAGGAGGAGATCGCCGATCGCTTCGTCGACGTGGTGGTCGCGGGCGCCCGGCGGATCCGGCTCGGCGGTCCTTTCGACGAGCAGGCCCGCACCGGGCCGCTGATCTCGGCCGCACACCGCGACAAGGTCGAGGCCTACGTCGCCGCCGGGATCGCCGAAGGCGCCATACTGCGCTGCGGCGGGGCCCGTCCCGAGGACCCCGCGCTGAAGGACGGCTTCTACTACCGGCCGACCGTCCTGGACTCGTGCCATGCCGGGATGACGGTGATCCGCGACGAATCCTTCGGGCCGGTCCTGACCGTGGAGCGCTTCACGAGCGAGGAGGAGGCGCTCGCGCTCGCCAACGGGACCGTCTACGGACTCACGGGCGCCGTCTGGACCACGGACGAGGCCCGGGCCGCGCGGGTCGCCGCCGGGCTGCGGGCCGGCACGGTGTGGATCAACGACTTCCACCCGTACGTGCCCCAGGCGGAGTGGGGCGGCATGAAGCAGTCGGGCTTCGGCCGCGAACTCGGGCCCACGGGCCTGGCTGAGTACCAGGAGTCCAAGCACATCTGGCGCAACACCGCCGCGGTGCCGCAGCGCTGGTTCGACTGACGCAAGCCCCGGGAGACTTCTCGGTGGTCACCAGCATCGCCATCATCATGATCTACCCCGCGTATCTGCTGGTCACGCTGCCGATGCTGGTCCAGCGGCTGCGCGGCAACTGGCACGGAGCGGGAAAGGGCCGCTTATCGCTTGGCCGCTTCGGCCTGCCGGTGAACCTCCTCGCGGTGCTGTGGGGCACGGCCATGACGATCAACCTGATGTGGCCGCGCGCCGCCGTCTACAACGCTTCTGGCCCCCGGCACTGGTACCTGCGCTGGGGCGCCGTGCTCTTCGTCGGGGTGGTCGCGCTCGGCGGCTTCTCCTACTACTGGCTGGTGCAGCAGCACCGTACGGGCGTGCTCGCCGAACACCAGGCACCTGCGCAAGAGGCGTGAAAGGCGGGGCGTAGGCTTGGCCTTGCCATGCCCTACCAACCACCCACCCACAGCGTCGAGCGCTCCCTGCGCGCCACCCTCGGAGCCAAGATCGTTGTCGGCATCGACGAGGTGGGCCGAGGTGCCTGGGCCGGGCCCGTCACCGTGTGCGCCGCCGTCACCGGGCTGCGCAGGCCGCCGGACGGGCTCACCGACTCCAAGCTGCTCACCGAGAAGCGCCGCAACGAGCTGGCGGCGGTGCTGGCCGGCTGGGTGACCGCGTACGCCCTCGGTCACGCTTCGCCGGAGGAGATCGACGAGCTCGGGATGACGGCCGCGCTGCGGCTCGCCGCCGTACGCGCCCTGGGGGTGCTGCCGGTGGTGCCGGACGCGATCATCCTCGACGGCAAGCACGACTACCTGGGCGGTCCGTGGCGGGTCCGTACGGTGATCAAGGGTGACCAGTCGTGCGTCGCCGTCGCGGCGGCGTCCGTGATCGCCAAGGTGCACCGGGACGCCATGATGGCGGAACTCGGCGCAGGCCATGCCCCGTTCCGCTTCGAGGACAACGCCGGGTACCCTTCGCCGGTGCACCGCGCCGCGCTGGAGGAGCTGGGACCCACCCCGCACCACCGGTTGTCGTGGGCGTACCTCGACGCGCTGCCGCGCTGGCAGCACCTGAAGAAGGTGCGGGCCGGGGCGATGGCGGACCCTGGGGAGCAGCTCGGTTTCGAATTCTGACCCGAGTTGTGACCTACCCGCCGCTGCGCCCGCAAGGTGCATTTGATAGACATCACCACATGCCTCTCTCCTCCGAGGAGCCTCAGATTCACGAGAGTGTCCCGGGTCCCCGCACAGCACCGGCCACCGGCCGTCCCGCGTCGACCCCCCGCCCTGTCCCCGGTCCCGGGCCACGGCCCGCCGCACCCCGTCCCGCGCCTCCGCGTGGCGCTCCTGCCGTGAACGCCCGGCCCGGCCGCCCCGGCCCGGCCC